>NZ_JBOGBT010000088.1:0-113108 GCF_051656365.1 Silvania sp.
TCCCTTTTACGGAGAGGGCGGGGTGAGGGTCATTTCTGGCACGCCTATTGCTTAGTTAAATCACAGATTCAGTGGTTTGGCTTAACGTGCAACTTAGTCGCACCAGCGCAGTTCAGAGGTAGCACCGTTTCGGTGCAGACAGCGTTTTTTGCCTCCGAATGGTGCGGCGCGCTTCGCAAAAATAAACAATAACGCAGCAAAATCTTTACATTAAGCCAAACTAAATGCTAACAAACACGTATAACACTGCACTCGTTTAGCGCGAGCAATAACAACATCACACTGGGTATCAATGCGTCTCTGACGCTGATAAAAAAGGAGTTGGGTATGCAATTACGTAAACTGGCCACAGCAATGCTGGTGATGGGACTGTCTGCAGGCGTGGTTCACGCTGAAGACGCAGCCCCGGCCGCCGGCAGCACCCTGGAAAAAATTGCTAAAAACGGCGTCATCGTGGTCGGCCACCGTGAGTCTTCTGTCCCGTTCTCATACTATGACAACACGCAAAAAGTCGTGGGCTACTCTCAGGCCTACTCCAATGCCATCGTCGACGCGGTGAAGAAAAAGCTGAACAAACCGGATCTGGAAGTGAAGCTGATCCCAATCACCTCGCAAAACCGTATTCCCCTGCTGCAAAACGGCACCTTCGATTTTGAGTGCGGCTCCACCACCAACAACCTTGAGCGTCAGAAACAGGCTGCCTTCTCCGACACTATCTTCGTGGTCGGTACCCGTCTGCTGACCAAAAAAGGCGGCGAGATTAAAGATTTCGCAGACCTGAAAGGCAAAGCGGTGGTTGTCACTTCCGGTACGACTTCTGAAGTTCTGCTGCACAAGCTGAATGAAGAGAAGAAAATGGATATGCGCATCATCAGCGCGAAAGACCATGGTGACTCCTTCCGCACCCTGGAAAGCGGTCGTGCCGTCGCGTTTATGATGGATGATGCCCTGCTGGCCGGTGAACGTGCGAAAGCCAAAAAACCGGACAACTGGGAAATCGTGGGCACGGCGCAATCGAAAGAAGCCTATGGCTGCATGATGCGTAAAGACGACCCGGAATTCAAAAAACTGGTCGATGACACCATCGCGCAGGTGCAGACCTCCGGCGAAGCAGAAAAATGGTTCGGAAAATGGTTCAGCAACCCAATCCCACCAAAAAATCTGAACATGAACTTTGAACTGTCTGACGACATGAAAGCCCTGTTCAAAGAACCGAACGACAAGGCACTTAACTAATTAGAACCAATAAGGGCGGGTTCTCCTGCCCTCTCGATTGTCGGGAAGCGCGGACAGACTAAACGTTGAGTGGTCGTTCCCCACTGGGCGTGAAAATTTGCTTCTCACCAATCTTCGAGGGTAGCGCTGCTACCCTTTTTTTTCCGGAGTTTATTATGTCAATTGACTGGAACTGGGGCATTTTCCTGCAGCAAGCCCCGTTCGGCAACACCACCTATCTGGGCTGGCTGTGGAGCGGTTTTCAGGTCACGGTCGCGCTGTCGATCACGGCCTGGGTAATCGCCTTCCTCGTCGGCTCGCTGTTCGGTATTCTGCGTACCGTGCCTAACCGCTTTCTTTCCTCTTTGGGAACCTGTTACGTCGAACTATTCCGTAACGTTCCGTTAATCGTGCAGTTTTTTACCTGGTACCTGGTTATTCCGGAACTGCTGCCCGAAGATATCGGCATGTGGTTTAAATCTGAGCTGGATCCGAACATTCAGTTCTTTGTCTCCTCCATGCTGTGTCTGGGCCTGTTCACCGCCGCACGCGTCTGCGAGCAAGTGCGTGCGGCTATCCAGTCCCTGCCTCGCGGGCAGAAAAATGCCGCGCTGGCGATGGGCCTGACTTTGCCGCAAGCCTATCGCTACGTGCTGCTGCCAAACGCCTACCGCGTGATCGTCCCGCCGATGACTTCAGAGATGATGAACCTGGTGAAAAACTCGGCCATCGCCTCCACCATCGGTCTGGTGGATATGGCCGCGCAGGCGGGCAAACTGCTGGATTATTCCGCCCATGCGTGGGAATCCTTTACCGCCATTACCCTGGCGTACGTTCTGATTAATGCCGTAATTATGCTGGTGATGAACCTGGTCGAACGTAAAGTTCGCCTGCCGGGCAACCTGGGGGGCAAATAATGTACGAGTTTGACTGGAGTTCCATTGTTCCCTCCCTGCCCTATCTGCTGGATGGGCTGATCATTACCCTGAAGATCACCCTGACGGCGGTTGTGATCGGGATTGTCTGGGGCACCCTGCTGGCGGTCATGCGTCTGTCGACCTTTAAGCCGATCGCCTGGTTTGCCACTGCTTACGTCAACGTGTTTCGCTCCATCCCACTGGTGATGGTACTTCTTTGGTTCTACCTGATTGTGCCAGGTCTGCTGCAGGATGTTCTTGGCCTGTCGCCGAAAAGCGATATCCGCCTGATCTCGGCGATGGTGGCCTTCTCGATGTTTGAGGCGGCGTATTATTCCGAGATTATTCGTGCCGGGATCCAGAGTATCTCCCGCGGACAGTCCAGCGCCGCGCTGGCATTAGGGATGACCCACTGGCAGTCGATGAAGCTTATTATTCTGCCGCAGGCGTTCCGCGCCATGGTGCCACTGCTGCTGACCCAAGGTATTGTCCTGTTCCAGGATACCTCTCTGGTCTATGTATTGAGTCTGGCAGACTTCTTCCGTACCGCCTCCACCATCGGCGAGCGCGATGGTACCCAGGTCGAGATGATCCTGTTCGCAGGTGCGGTCTATTTTGCAATTAGCTTAAGCGCGTCGCTGTTGGTCAGCTGGCTGAAGAAAAGGACAGTCTAATGATTTCCCTGAAAAATGTTTCTAAATGGTATGGGCACTTTCAGGTGCTGACCGATTGCTCCACGGAAGTAAAAAAGGGTGATGTTGTGGTGGTCTGTGGGCCTTCCGGCTCGGGCAAATCAACGCTTATCAAAACCGTGAACGGCCTGGAGCCGGTGCAGAAAGGCGAGATTGTCGTCAACGGCACGAAAGTGAACGATAAGAAAACCAATCTGGCCAAGCTGCGTTCCAACGTTGGGATGGTGTTCCAGCATTTCGAGCTGTTCCCGCATCTGTCCATAATCGAGAACCTGACGCTGGCGCAGGTCAAAGTGCTTAAACGCGATAAAACCGCTGCCCGTGAAAAAGCGCTGAAGCTGCTGGAGCGCGTAGGCCTGACTGCGCATGCGGATAAGTACCCGGCGCAGCTCTCTGGCGGTCAGCAACAGCGCGTGGCGATTGCCCGTGCACTGTGTATGGATCCGGTGGCGATGCTGTTTGATGAGCCTACGTCCGCACTCGATCCGGAGATGATCAACGAAGTGCTGGATGTCATGGTACAACTGGCGCAGGAAGGCATGACCATGATGGTGGTGACTCACGAAATGGGCTTTGCACGCAAAGTGGCCAACCGGGTGATCTTTATGGATGAGGGTAAAATCGTCGAGGATTCGGCAAAAGAAGAGTTCTTTGCTAACCCGCAGTCTGAACGCGCCAAAGACTTCCTCGCCAAAATTCTGCATTAATCTCCCGGTGTGCAATCGCAGGATTGCACACCGCTTCTCGTGAGCAATCAGAGCAACGGAGCCGCTCATACGAGAGCCGATCATCACAGATAACGTCCCTCGCGCATAAACTCGCTCGTTACCGACCATGATATTTGACTCCTGATGGCAGATCAGCTGCGTGTTATCTCATACAAAATATTAACAATCCGCTGTGATGCATCATGAAAAGATATTGAATCAAATAATTCATATTGAGTTAAGAAAAAAACAAGTAGCGAAATTCGCCTTCTCTGGCTAGCATCCTCATTCCTCAGGTAAAGCAAATACATCTTCATATTTATATAATTCAAGATGTATGTATTTTTCACTAGAAAATTAACGCTCACTATCCTTAACGCCATATTGAGAATGATTCTCATGGCGATAGTGGCCATACGACTTCAATAAATGAAACAAAACGGATGTTGCTTCATGAAGAAATTTAAAAATAGCCTGCTAGTCAGCTTGTATATTGTGCTTTTCTGGTGCCATGCCGCCAGTGCCGACGTTGCGAACAGCTCGGTCAATCAAAAAGAACAGGACAAAGCACGGCAAGATACATTATCGCCAAATGAACAGGTATATTCCTCATCCCGGCAATCTGCATCTGCAGAAGAGATTGTTTTTCCGATAGAAAAAAATTGCAGAGTTATAGAACGAGTCACTATTAAATCTGATAATGATAAATTAACCAGCAAGCTATTGGGAAAAATAACCCACCAGGCGCTGAATAAGTGCCTGGGGATTAATGGCATTCGCCTGCTTTCTCACAAACTGCAAAATGAACTTATCGTCCAGGGATATATTACATCTCTAATTGATGTCCCATCTCAATCATTGGACAGCGGCGACCTTCTGTTAACGTTGACGTATGGTAGGGTTGGCGAAATTACGTTTAGCCCTGAAACACGCAACACCACCAGCTTATGGAACACAATGCCTCTGGAAAGGGGTGACATTTTGCGTCTGTCCGATCTGGAACAAGGCATAGCGAACCTGCAACGACTTCCTGGTACCCAGGCACAAATGCAGCTTGCGCCGGGTGAGCAGTTTGCTGAAAGCAGTATCACACTTACCCGCAATCTGGACAAAAAATGGCAGATCGGTGCATGGCTTGACGATGCCGGCAGCCGGCGCAGCGGTCGCTATCAGGGCGGAGGTGCGTTATACCTGTACGACATCACAGGGCTTAACGATCTGTTTTACGTCTCGGCGGGTGGCGATATGGAATTCAACCAATCCGAAGACGGTAACAGCAATGCCAGCCTCTACTACTCCATTCCCTTTGGTTACTGGACACTGAGCGTTTACGCCGGGCAAAGTGAATATCGCCAGCTTTTCAAGGGAAGCTGGATCACGACCGATTACACCTCAAAAAACCGTTACTACAGCACCAGTCTGTCCCGGGTGCTTTCCCATACCCGTGAGCAGAAGACCACGCTCATGGGTAAGATATTTAAAAATCTTTCACGCTACTATTTAGCAGGAAGCGAACTGATGGTCATGCGTAAGCAAAACCCCGCCTGGGAGCTGACCCTTAACCATCAACGCTATTATAACGGCAAAGTCGTGGATGCCAGTTTAGGCATTCAGCGCCGCCTGCCCTGGTTGAGTTCCTCCCCCACGCCTGAGGAAGAGGCGCAACTTTATACGAAGCAATCTCGTGTTGTGCATGCTAACGTCCAGGCATTAATGAAATTTGCCGCTACGGGTAATAAATTTACCTATGCCCCACAATTCACCGCGCAATTTAGCCCCGATACGTTATCGTCCGATAATAAAATAAATATTGGCAATCGCTGGACGGTGCGGGGATTTGACGGTGAAACCACGCTCTCCGGAAATCAAGGCTGGTACTGGCGTAATGATTTTATCTGGGACCTCCCTCTGCCTGACCAACAATTTTATGTCGGCACCGATATTGGGAAAATTATCGGTGATAGCGAATATTATGACGAAAAAATCATGTCGGGCGCGGTACTCGGGGTTAAAGGCGAAAAATTCCAGACCAGCTATAACCTGTTTATTGCGACGCCCATTGCTAAACCGGGTAATTTACACAGCGAAGCCTTGAATTTAGGTATGTCATTAAACTGGAGGTTTTAACTCTCAGCACTACGTTGTTTTCACTCCATCACCATTAACTTTAATTTAAAGGAATAAATAAATGTTTAAAATTAATCTAATTTATATCGCCCTGGCGACCGCACTCACCTCAACCGTCACATGGGCAGATCCGGGATCCTATACGCTGGCAACCGGCCCAAAGGTTATTGATATTGAAAAACCCAATGATGCAGGGGTTTCACATAATATCTATCGCAGCTTTGACGTCGACCAGAAAGGGGTTATTTTAAATAATAGCATCGACAATACCAAACATAGTACCTACGGAAATATTGCCAGAAACAATAATCTCGACGGTGCTGCGGCATCAATGATAATTAACGAAGTGGTTTCGAATCAGGCCAGTACTCTGCAAGGTTTTATTGAAGTCGCGGGGCAAAAAGCAGATGTTATTGTGGCGAACCCTAACGGTATTACCTGCTCAGGATGCAGCTTTATCAATACCAAAAGAGCGGTGTTGACGACAGGCTCGGTTAATCTTGATGAGAGCGGCGCGGTCGATAACTACAAAATCACCAACGGTAATATTACTATCGATGGTAACGGTTTGACCGCGAATAATGACCTTACTGCTGTGCTCGCTGACGCCATTAACATTAATGGCATGATTAATACCAATCAGATGTCTATTGCAGCAGGCAACTTTACGCTTGACGATAAGAGTGGAACTATAATTTCCGCTGGCAAGGCGGCGACCGCACGTGAGTTTCGCGATAATAAACTGAGCATCGACATCTCTCAGTTAGGGGGCGTGCGTGCCAACTCAATCAGCATGGTCGGTACTAATCTTGGCTTTGGTGTGCGTAACAAAGGCGCTATTGTTGCCAATAACAAACTGCTGATGACCAGCAACGGAAGGTTGACTAACGATGGAACAATAGAAAGCAATGGGGTGAATGGTGTCGGGGCGCAGTTATCCTCTGCCAGCACCCTGGAGAATAACGGAACCATTGCCGCCACTAACATGATGCTCATTAACAGTTACGATAAACTGGTTAACAAGGGAACCATCACCAGTTCAAGCCGATTAATAATGGAAGCCGCCAGGGATATTGAGAATCATGGCAATATAAAGGGCGCAGCGGCACTGATGATGGGAACAGGCGGTAGTCTTACTACACAGTCGGGTTCATCTCTGAAATCAGACGGTCTGCTGTCCATCAATAGCTTAAATAATATTAACCTTAAAGGTGACATTCTCGGTAACGATGTTAAGCTTAACTTCGGCGGTAGCCAGTTCAATGCCGGGGGCTCTGTTAAGGCAAATTCATCACTCAATATTGTTTCCTACAATAACACTGATAATACCACTCCTGGTAATGGTAATATTAATGTTTCAGGAGAGCTCCTTGCCGCCAGGAATTTACAAGTGCAAACCAATGGCAAGTTTTCTAATCAGGCTAGCGGTCAAATTTGGGCTGCATCTTATTCAATTAACAGCAACGTGTTCGAAAACCGTGGGGATTTACGAGGTGATAATGCGCAAATCTCCGCCAATAAATTCGATAATTACAATATAATGTACAGCGATCGTCTTAATATCAACACAACTGGCAATGTGTACAATGAAGGCACAATGCAAGGTGCTACCGAGATGATGATTGATACAACACGCAATGGCAAAATCATCAACCGTGGCTTAATTCACACAGACGGCACACTGACCCTGACAACCTATGGTGTTGAAAACGGCGGATACAGCTGCGGCTGGTTTGGCTGGAACACCTGTGGTGCCGGTACACTTTCCGCAAACAAACTGGTATTGAATTCAACACACGACTATGCCAGCCATATGGGCGGCACACAAAAATTTAAATTAGCTGAAATTAATACCTTTTAATTCCTGACCAAACAACGATGCGCCACATCCGCGCATCGTTGTTTTATTCTGTTAGGGTTCAAAAGGCCGACGCTGGAACTGGTCATGACCGCATTTCGGACAGACCGGCAGCAGATCCGGAGTATAGACCGCCAGATGGAAGTGACAATTTTCACACACCAGATTACCTAATCCGACCACCTCACCGCTGTGATACACCCCGTGATGATTCAGATCCTGAAATACCTCGCGCCATTCCAGCTGGGTTTTATCGGTGATGTCAGCCAGCTCCTGCCACAGACTCTCTTTGATCACCCGCATAAACACGCTATCGGTGACCTCATCCTGGCTCTCTTCATAGCTGCGGGCGAACTCTTCCAGATCGCGGCGCACCGCGCGCGTTACCTCTTCCACCTCGGTGCGCGTCAACTCACCCGTCTGCATTACTCGTACTCGCGCCTGTGCGACCAGCGCATCAATATCACGCTCGCCGTTACGCAGACGTTCGGTCAATGTTGCCACCAGTTCGCGGTAAAATTGAGCAACCTTGTTCATCATTTTGCCTCCCGGGTAAGTAACTCTCTCTAATGATAGACCTTATTTCCTTACCGCTCTGTCAGCTCCACCACACTCTGCGTAAATTCCTGCAAGGGGCTTTTGAGGTAAAGGCTGTTTTGACGCGGACGTTTGGGCTATGCTAAGCGGATCTGAAATACCACATCCATTGGCTACGTTTGTAGCAGTAATGAACACAGGACCACTGGCAGCCATGCAAGAGCAATACCGCCCGGAAGAGATAGAATCCAAAGTCCAGCAACACTGGGACGAGAAGCGCACTTTTGAAGTCACTGAAGACGAGAGCAAAGAGAAGTATTACTGCCTGTCGATGCTTCCCTATCCTTCTGGCCGACTACACATGGGCCACGTGCGTAACTATACCATCGGTGATGTGATCGCCCGCTACCAGCGCATGTTGGGCAAAAACGTCCTGCAGCCGATTGGCTGGGATGCGTTCGGTCTGCCTGCTGAAGGGGCTGCGGTCAAAAACAACACGGCGCCTGCGCCGTGGACCTACGACAATATCGCCTACATGAAAAACCAGCTCAAAATGCTGGGCTTTGGCTATGACTGGAGCCGTGAGCTGGCGACCTGTACCCCGGAATACTACCGCTGGGAACAGAAGTTCTTCACCGAACTCTACAAAAAAGGGTTGGTTTACAAGAAAACTTCAGCCGTTAACTGGTGCCCGAACGATCAGACCGTGCTGGCAAACGAACAGGTTATCGACGGCTGCTGCTGGCGCTGCGACACCAAAGTTGAGCGCAAAGAGATCCCGCAGTGGTTTATCAAAATCACCGCCTACGCCGACGAGTTGCTGAACGACCTCGACAATCTGGATCAGTGGCCTGATACCGTTAAGACCATGCAGCGCAACTGGATTGGACGTTCTGAAGGCGTGGAAATCACCTTCAACGTAGAAAACTATGATCACACGCTGACCGTCTACACCACCCGTCCGGACACCTTTATGGGTGCGACCTACCTGGCCGTGGCCGCAGGTCACCCGCTGGCGCAGAAAGCAGCTGAGAACAATCCGGAACTGGCCGCGTTTATCGACGAATGCCGCAACACCAAAGTGGCCGAAGCCGACATGGCGACCATGGAGAAAAAAGGTGTTGCTACCGGATTCTACGCCACGCACCCACTGACTGGCGAAGCGATCCCAGTCTGGGCGGCCAACTTCGTGCTGATGGAATACGGTACGGGCGCGGTGATGGCCGTTCCGGGTCACGATCAGCGTGACTACGAGTTTGCCAGCAAATACCAGCTGAACATCAAGCCCGTTATCCTGACAGCAGACGGTTCAGAACCGGATCTGTCTGAGCAAGCATTGACCGAAAAAGGCGTGCTGTTCAACTCCGGAGAATTCAGCGGTCTGAGCTTTGAAGAGGGCTTTAACGCTATCGCCGACAAACTGGCTGCGCTGGGCGTGGGTGAACGTAAAGTTAACTACCGTCTGCGCGACTGGGGCGTTTCCCGTCAGCGTTACTGGGGCGCGCCAATCCCGATGGTGACTCTGGAAGATGGCACCGTACTGCCGACCCCGGAAGATCAGCTGCCGGTGATCCTGCCGGAAGACGTGGTGATGGACGGGATCAGCAGCCCAATTAAAGCTGACCCAGAGTGGGCGAAGACCACGGTCAACGGTCAGCCTGCGCTGCGTGAAACCGACACCTTCGACACCTTTATGGAGTCCTCCTGGTATTACGCGCGCTACACCTGCCCGCAGCATCAGGAAGGCATGCTGGATTCTAAAGCGGCGAACTACTGGCTGCCGGTAGATATCTACATTGGCGGGATCGAACACGCCATCATGCACCTTCTCTACTTCCGCTTCTTCCATAAGCTGATGCGTGACGCAGGCCTGGTGAATTCCAACGAACCGGCTAAACAGCTGCTGTGCCAGGGCATGGTACTGGCCGATGCGTTCTACTACGTCGGTGTCAATGGCGAGCGTAACTGGGTCTCCCCGGTGGATGCTATCGTTGAGCGCGACGAGAAAGGCCGTATCGTAAAAGCGAAAGACGCGGAAGGTCACGAGCTGGTGTATACCGGTATGAGCAAAATGTCGAAGTCGAAAAACAACGGCATTGACCCGCAGGTGATGGTTGAGCGTTACGGCGCCGACACCGTGCGTCTGTTCATGATGTTTGCGTCTCCGGCAGATATGACCCTCGAGTGGCAGGAATCCGGCGTTGAAGGGGCTAACCGCTTCCTTAAACGTGTCTGGAAACTGGTTTACGAACATACCTCTCAGGGTGCGGTTCCGGCACTCGACGTTGCGGCCCTGAGCGAAGATCAGCAGGCGCTGCGTCGTGATGTGCATAAAACGATTGCGAAAGTGACCGATGATATTGGCCGTCGTCAGACCTTCAATACCGCAATTGCGGCTATTATGGAATTGATGAACAAGCTGGCGAAAGCCCCGCAAGAAGGTGAGCAGGATCGTGCCTTAATGCGCGAAGCGCTGCTGGCCGTTGTCCGTATGCTGAACCCGTTCACCCCACACGCCAGCTTTACCCTGTGGCAGGAGCTGAACGGCGAAGGCGATATCGACAACGCACCGTGGCCGGTAGCAGATGACGCTGCGATGGTAGAAAACACCACCCTGGTCGTCGTTCAGGTTAACGGTAAAGTACGCGGTAAAATTACTGTTCCGGTTGATGCAACCCAAGAGCAGGTCCGCGAACGTGCATGCCAGGAACATCTGGTAGCGAAGCATCTGGATGGCGTTACCGTACGTAAAGTGATCTACGTGCCCGGTAAACTGCTGAACCTGGTCGTTGGCTAAGCGCGGGAGGAAGCGTGCGACAACTGGCAACATTACTGTTAGCGCTGGCGGTGTTAATCACCGCTGGCTGTGGCTGGCATCTGCGTAACACCACGCAGGTTCCGGAACAGATGAAGAAGATGATTTTCGATTCGGGCGATCCTAATGGTCCACTCAGCCGGGCTATTCGTAATCAACTGCGTCTTAACGGTGTCGAACTGGTCGAAAAAGGGTCCCTGCGCCAGGATATCCCGTCATTGCGTATCTTAAACTCGACTCTGGGACAGGATACCGCTTCCATCTTCCAGGATGGTCGTACTGCGGAATACCAGATGGTCATGGAAGTGCATGCGGCGGTGCTGATCCCGGGAAGCGATATTTACCCGATCTCCACCAAGGTTTATCGTTCGTTCTTCGATAACCCGCAGACCGCACTGGCGAAAGACGCTGAGCAGTCAATTATCATCAATGAGATGTACGATAAGGCAGCGGAGCAGCTGATCCGTAAGTTGCCGAGTGTCCATACCGCTGAAAAAGAGCATGCCGGGCAGGATAAACCTGCGGCGGCATCCTCGCCTCGCGTCACCTCGACGCTGGGTCAGTAATGCTCAGGTTGTACCCTGAACAACTCCGCGCGCAGCTCAATGAAGGGCTGCGCGCGGCGTATCTGCTACTTGGAAACGATCCGCTGCTGCTGCAGGAAAGTCAGGATGCCGTGCGCCAGATTGCCGCGACTCAGGGCTTTGACGAGCACCACAGCTTTACTCTTGATAACAGCACCGACTGGCAGGAGCTCTTCTCGCTCTGTCAGGCGATGAGCCTGTTTGCCGCCCGACAAACCCTGCATATTCAGCTCCCGGAAAACGGCCCGAATGCGGCGATCAACGAACAGTTGGCGACGCTGGTTAGCCTGCTGCACGACGATCTGCTGCTGATTATCCGCGGGAACAAACTGACCAAAGCTCAGGAAAATGCCGCCTGGTACAGTGCGCTGGCAACCCGCTCGGTGCTGGTGACCTGTCAGACGCCAGAGCAAGCGCACCTGCCTAAATGGGTTGCTGCACGGGCAAAGCAGAACAATCTTCAGCTGGACGATGCGGCAAATCAGCTGCTGTGTTACTGCTACGAAGGGAATCTGCTGGCCCTTGCCCAGGCCCTCGAGCGTCTGTCGTTACTCTGGCCTGATGGCAAACTGACTTTACCGCGGGTGGAGCAGGCCGTCAGCGACGCCGCGCATTTCACCCCGTTCCACTGGGTCGATGCCCTGCTGTCCGCGAAGAGCAAACGCGCCCTGCATATTCTGCAACAGCTGCGCCTTGAGGGTAGCGAGCCGGTTATCCTGCTCAGAACCTTGCAGCGTGAGCTGCTGCTACTGGTGACGCTGAAACGCCAGTCAGCTCACACGCCCCTGCGCGCCCTGTTTGATAAGCACCGCGTCTGGCAGAACCGTCGCGGCATGACCACCGAGGCCCTGAACCGCCTCAGCCCGGAACAGCTGCGTCAGGCTGTCCAACTACTGGCGCGTACCGAGCTGACCCTGAAGCAGGATTATGGTCAATCGGTGTGGTCAGAGCTGGAAAGTCTCTCTTTGCTGCTGTGCCACAAGGCACTGGCCGATATCTTTATAGAGGGTTGAGATGCATAGGCTCCAGGCCCTGTTTGGCGGCACCTTTGATCCCGTGCACTATGGTCATCTAAAACCGGTCGAAATACTGGCGAATCAGATTGGCCTGCAGTGCGTAACGATCATGCCCAACAACGTGCCGCCGCACCGTCCGCAGCCGGACGCCAGCAGCACTCAACGCAAGCACATGCTGGAACTGGCAATAGCGGATAAACCGCTGTTTCGCCTCGACGAGCGCGAACTGCGCCGCGACAGCCCGTCATACACGGCGCAAACGTTACAGGAATGGCGCGTCGAACAGGGGCCAGAGACGCCGCTGGCGTTTATTATCGGCCAGGATTCCCTGCTCACCTTCCCGAGCTGGCATCAGTATCACACCATCCTCGAGAACAGCCATCTGATCGTCTGTCGCCGTCCCGGCTATCCGCTGACGATGAAAGAGGAGCAACATCAGCAGTGGCTGGAGCAGCACCTGACGTACCAGTCGGAAGATCTGCACAGTCTCCCCGCCGGTAAAATCTACCTGGCAGAAACGCCATGGTTTGATATCTCGGCGACGCTAATTCGCCAGCGCCTGCAGCAAGGGCTACCCTGTGATGAGATGTTACCGACTGCGGTGCTGCGTTACATCCAGCAGCAGGGGTTGTATCAGAAAAGCGACAACTGAGCGGCGGCTGAGAGAAAAAGCGCGCCATTCGCGCTCTCGCCATTGACACCCCCATCCAGGCTGATATCCTCCGCAGCCAGACTGCCCGCCATGCATTGTTTTACAAAAACTGTTTTACAAAAATGGCGATGCAATCTCCGGCAGAGGGTGGGATGATACCCGCCTTCACCAGCCTGTCCGGTGACATTTGTCCCGACACCGCGGCCAGTTCAGGTATACTGTCTGGCTACGATTTTACCGTTACTCAATCTCACTCCCCAGGGGGAAAACTTGCAGGGTAAAGCACTCCAGGATTTCGTTATCGACAAAATTGATGACCTGAAAGGTCAGGACATCATTGCTATCGACGTACAAGGCAGATCAAGCATCACCGACTGCATGATTATCTGCACCGGTACTTCCACTCGCCACGTTGCTTCCATTGCTGACCATGTGGTTCAGGAATCACGCGCTGCCGGCATGCTGCCGCTGGGTGTGGAAGGCGAAGCTACCGCTGACTGGGTCGTCGTTGACCTCGGCGAAGTGATTGTCCACGTCATGCAGGAAGAGAGCCGTCGCCTGTATGAGCTGGAAAAACTCTGGGGTTAATGCGTGAAGCTGCAACTGGTAGCCGTCGGCACGAAAATGCCCGACTGGGTACAAACCGGGTTTACTGAGTATCTGCGTCGCTTTCCAAAAGATATGCCGTTTGAGCTGGTGGAGATCCCCGCCGGTAAGCGCGGCAAGAATGCGGATATCAAACGTATTCTCGATAAAGAGGGTGAACTGATGCTGGCCGCCGCCGGCAAAAACCGCATCGTCACTCTCGATATTCCGGGCAAACCCTGGGATACGCCGCAGCTGGCGCAGGAGCTCGAGCGCTGGAAGCTGGACGGTCGCGACGTCAGCCTGTTAATTGGCGGTCCGGAGGGATTATCCCCGGCCTGCAAAGCGGCAGCAGAACAAAGTTGGTCACTCTCCGCGCTGACGATGCCCCACCCGCTGGTTCGGGTGCTGGTGGCAGAAAGTCTCTATCGCGCGTGGAGCATCACGACCAACCACCCTTATCACCGTGAGTAATCATTAAGTCCTGGATGAATTAAGCAGCGGATGAAACTACAGAATTCTTTTCGCGACTATACGGCTGAGTCTGCGCTGTTTGTGCGCCGGGCGCTGGTTGCCTTTACGGGGATTTTGCTGCTGACTGGCGTGCTGATCGCCAACCTTTATAATCTGCAGGTTGTCCGTTTTACAGATTACCAGACACGTTCCAATGAAAACCGCATCAAACTCGTCCCTATCGCCCCCAGCCGCGGCATTATTTACGATCGCAACGGTACGCCGCTGGCGCTCAACCGGACGATTTATCAGATAGAGATGATGCCGGAGAAGGTCGATAACGTCCAACAGACGCTGGATGCCCTGCGCGGCGTGGTCGATCTGAACGACGACGATATTGCGAACTTTAAAAAAGAGCGTTCGCGTTCGCATCGCTTTACCTCTATCCCGGTGAAAACCAACCTCACCGAAGTCCAGGTTGCCCGCTTTGCGGTTAACCAGTACCGCTTCCCTGGCGTTGAAGTGAAAGGCTATAAACGCCGCTTCTATCCCTACGGCTCGGCGCTAACGCACGTTATCGGCTATGTCTCTAAAATCAACGACAAAGACGTCGACAGGCTGGATAAAGACGGCAAGTTAGCCAACTATGCGGCAACCCACGACATTGGCAAACTCGGTATTGAGCGCTACTACGAAGATATTCTTCACGGCGAAACCGGTTATGAAGAAGTGGAAGTCAACAACCGTGGCCGGGTAATCCGTCAGTTGAAAGAGGTACCACCGCAGGCCGGGCATGATATTTACCTGACGCTGGA
Source organism: Silvania sp. (assembly GCF_051656365.1). Lineage (NCBI taxonomy): Bacteria > Pseudomonadati > Pseudomonadota > Gammaproteobacteria > Enterobacterales > Enterobacteriaceae > Silvania > Silvania sp. The sequence goes on from NZ_JBOGBT010000088.1 coordinate 14,974, forward strand.
TCTCAAACTCCAGCAGTATGTCGAAACCCTGCTGGCAGGCAGCCGTGCAGCGGTGATTGTGACCGATCCCCGCACGGGCAGCATTCTGGCGCTGGTGTCAAACCCGAGTTACGATCCGAATTTGTTCGTTGACGGTATTTCCAGCAAAGATTACGCCAGTCTGCTCAACGACCCTAATACGCCGCTGATCAACCGTGCAACGCAGGGCGTTTATCCCCCGGCCTCTACGGTGAAACCTTACGTGGCGGTGTCGGCGCTCAGCGCCGGGGTAATCACCCGCAATACCGGTCTCTTCGACCCAGGCTGGTGGCAGCTACCGGGCTCTGAAAAACGCTACCGCGACTGGAAGAAGTGGGGCCACGGCCATCTGAACATCACCAAATCGCTGGAGGAGTCGGCGGATACTTTCTTCTATCAGGTCGCCTACGATATGGGTATCGATCGCCTCTCCGAATGGATGGGCAAATTTGGCTATGGTCACTACACCGGCATCGACCTGTCGGAAGAGCGCTCCGGCAACATGCCAACCCGCGAGTGGAAGCTAAAGCGCTTTAAGAAACCGTGGTATCAGGGTGACACCATCCCGGTCGGCATCGGCCAGGGTTACTGGACCGCCACCCCGATTCAGATGAGCAAAGCGCTGATGATCCTGATTAACGACGGCGTCGTAAAAGTCCCGCATCTGCTGATGAGTACGGTAGAAAATGGCAAAAAAGTGCCGTGGACGCAGCCGCACGAGCCACCGGTGGGTGATATCCATTCCGGTTACTGGGAAATTGCCAAAGACGGGATGTACGGCGTAGCAAACCGCGCTAACGGTACGGCACACAAATACTTTGCCGGTTCACCGTATAAAATTGCGGCCAAATCCGGTACGGCGCAGGTCTTTGGCCTGAAGGCCAACGAAACCTATAACGCGCACAAAATTGCTGAACGTCTGCGTGACCATAAGCTGATGATCGCGTTTGCCCCTTACGATAACCCGCAGGTGGCGGTGTCCATTATTCTGGAAAACGGCGGTGTCGGCCCGGCGGTCGGTACCATCATGCGCCAGATCCTTGACCACATTATGCTGGGTGACAATAACACTGAATTGCCGAGCGAAAGCCCGGCAGCCGCCGGCGCGGAGGACCAATAATCGTGACGGATAATCCAAATAAAAAATCGCTGTGGGACAAAATCCACATCGACCCGGCCATGCTGCTCATTCTGCTCGCCCTGTTGGTATACAGTGCGTTGGTCATCTGGAGCGCCAGCGGCCAGGACATCGGCATGATGGAGCGTAAGATCGGTCAGATTGCGATGGGTCTGGTGGTAATGGTGGTGATGGCGCAAATCCCGCCCCGCGTGTACGAAGGCTGGGCGCCCTATCTCTATATCATCTGTATTATTCTGCTGGTCGCAGTAGATGCCTTTGGCGCAATCTCCAAGGGCGCACAGCGCTGGCTCGATCTCGGCATCGTCCGTTTCCAGCCGTCTGAAATCGCCAAAATTGCCGTACCGCTGATGGTGGCGCGCTTTATCAACCGTGACGTCTGTCCGCCGTCGCTGAAGAACACCGGGATCGCGCTGGTACTGATCTTCATGCCTACGCTGCTGGTCGCCGCGCAGCCTGACCTCGGTACCTCTATCCTGGTCGCCCTGTCCGGCCTGTTCGTGCTGTTCCTCTCCGGGCTGAGCTGGCGCTTGATTGGCATTGCGGTAGTGCTGCTGGCCGCCTTTATCCCGATCCTGTGGTTCTTCCTGATGCACGACTATCAACGCCAGCGCGTGATGATGCTGCTGGATCCCGAAAGCGATCCGCTCGGGGCAGGCTATCATATTATACAATCGAAGATTGCAATCGGGTCCGGCGGACTGCGCGGCAAAGGCTGGCTGCATGGCACCCAGTCGCAGCTCGAATTTCTGCCTGAACGCCATACCGACTTTATCTTTGCGGTTCTGGCAGAAGAGCTAGGACTGGTCGGGATTTTAATCCTGCTGGCGCTGTACATCCTGTTAATCATGCGTGGATTGTGGATTGCCGCCCGTGCACAAACCACCTTTGGCCGCGTGATGGCTGGCGGTTTGATGTTGATTTTATTCGTTTATGTTTTCGTAAATATTGGTATGGTGAGCGGAATTCTGCCTGTTGTAGGCGTACCGCTTCCGCTGGTGAGTTACGGAGGCTCGGCACTGATCGTGCTAATGGCCGGGTTTGGGATCGTGATGTCGATTCATACCCACAGAAAAATGTTGTCGAAGAGCGTATAAGGGGAACGCAATGCGCAAGCAGTGGATTGGGATCTGCATCGCCGCGAGTTTACTGGCGGCCTGTACAAGTGACGATGGTCAGCAGCAAGCCACCGTCGCACCGCCGCAGCCGGCAGTGTGTAATGGTCCGATTGTTGAGATTAGCGGGGCCGATCCGCGTTTCGAACCGCTGAGCGCAACCGCCAATCAGGATTACGAGCGTGACGGTAAAGGCTACAAAATCGTGCAGGATCCTTCACGCTTTAGCCAGGCCGGTCTGGCGGCCATTTATGATGCCGAACCGGGCAGTAACCTGACCGCAAGCGGCGAGCCCTTCGACCCGATGCAGTTGACGGCCGCCCACCCAACGCTGCCGATCCCGAGCTATGCGCGTATTACCAACCTGGCGAACGGCCGGATGATCGTCGTGCGCATTAACGATCGTGGCCCGTACGGTAACGATCGTGCCATCTCTCTTTCCCGCGCGGCGGCAGACCGTCTGAACACGTCGAATAACACCAAAGTGCGGATCGACCCGATTATTGTCGCCCAGGACGGGAGTCTGTCCGGCCCGGGTATGGCCTGTACTACTGTGGCTAAGCAGACCTATGCTCTGCCTGCGCGTCCTGACCTGAACAGCGGCATGGGCAGTGCCTCATCCGCTCCTGAGCCGATGCCTGCCCAGGGTGATGTGCGCGCCATTAGTAACGATACGCTGAAAAGCGAAGACAGCATGGGTGCACCCGTCAGCAGCAGCGGATTCCTCGGCGCACCCACGACCCTCGCGTCTGGTGTACTCGAAGGCAGTGAACCCCCTGCCCCACAGCCGGTCGTTGCCGCACCGGTGACGCAAAATGCGCCTGTCACCGCGCCAGGCTCCACCCAGACACCTGTTGCGGCGCCGGTTTCCGCCAGCGGCAATTTCGTCGTCCAGGTGGGTGCCGTCAGCGATCAAGCGCGTGCCCAGCAGTATCAACAGCGCCTGAGCCAGCAATTTAGCGTGCCGGGCCGGGTTGAGCAAAATGGCGCCGTATGGCGTATCCAGCTCGGTCCATTTGCCAGCAAATCTGAGGCTGCATCCGTGCAACAACGTTTACAAAACGAAGCACAGTTGCAGTCCTTTATTGCTGTAATGAAATGATTAATCAGCGGTATCCGAATTGTCAGTATTTGTAATAGTGATTCACACTCTCATGCTGAAAGTCGGATGCCTGCCCCTATAGCATTTGCTATAGTAAGGCACTTTTTTTAATTCCATCACGGATGTCGTTGTTCTGACCATGAAGACCACTTTCTCCGCTCGTTTTATGCAGCGCATGGCGCTCGCTACGGCGCTTTGCGCAGCCTCGCTCTCTGTCGCGCACGCCGATGACCTGAATATCAAGACCATGATCCCAGGCGTTCCGCAGATCGACGCGGAATCCTACATCCTGATCGACTACAACTCCGGCAAAGTGTTGGCTGAACAGAACGCGGATTCACGACGCGACCCGGCCAGTCTGACCAAAATGATGACCAGCTATGTCATCGGTCAGGCCATGAAAGCAGGCAAATTCAAAGAGACTGACCTGGTCACCATCGGTAACGATGCGTGGGCAACCGGCAACCCGGTGTTCAAAGGTTCATCACTGATGTTCCTCAAGCCCGGGATGCAGGTGCCCGTCTCCCAGCTGATTCGTGGTATCAACCTGCAGTCCGGTAACGACGCCTGCGTGGCGATGGCCGATTTTGCTGCCGGAAGCCAGGATGCGTTCGTCGGTCTGATGAACAGCTACGTTAACGCACTGGGTCTGAAAAACAGCCACTTCCAGACGGTTCACGGCCTGGATGCAGACGGTCAGTACAGTTCCGCGCGCGACATGGCGTTAATTGGCCAGGCACTGATCCGCGATGTGCCGAATGAGTACACCATTTACAAAGAAAAAGAGTTCACCTTTAACGGAATCCGCCAGACTAACCGTAACGGTCTGCTATGGGATAACAGCCTGAACGTTGACGGCATCAAACCGGGCCATACCGATAAAGCCGGTTACAACCTGGTGGCGTCTGCCACCGAAGGCCAGATGCGTCTGATCTCTGCCGTGATGGGCGGACGCACCTTCAAAGGGCGTGAAACCGAAAGCAAGAAATTGCTGACCTGGGGCTTCCGCTTCTTCGAAACCGTTAACCCGCTGAAGGCAGGCAAAGAGTTCGCCTCTGAGCCGGTCTGGTTTGGTGATAACGATCGCGCTTCACTGGGTGTCGATAAAGACCTTTATCTGACTATCCCACGCGGTCGCATGAAAGATCTGAAAGCCAGCTATGTGCTGACCGCCAGCGAGCTGCACGCACCGCTGCAGAAAAACCAGGTGGTGGGCACCATCAACTTCCAGCTTGATGGCAAAACCATTGACCAGCGTCCGCTGGTGGTGCTGGATGAAATCCCGGAAGGCAATTTCTTCGGCAAAATCATTGATTACATTAAATTGATGTTCCATCACTGGTTTGGTTAAAAATTGAACACTTGAAAGTGTGATTTCCATCCCCATATACTAGGTAACCTGATAACTCCCACCCGCTGTGGGAGTTATTCTTTTTTGACGTACTGCCGGAGTTGACATGAAAACCAAACTTAACGAACTGCTTGAATTCCCTACACCCTTTACTTACAAAGTAATGGGGCAGGCGTTGCCTGAGCTGGTTGATCAGGTGGTTGAAGTGGTCCAGCGTCATGCGCCGGGTGACTACTCTCCGACGGTCAAACCAAGCAGCAAAGGGAACTACCACTCGGTTTCCATCACCATTACCGCCACGCATATTGAGCAGGTCGAGACGCTGTACGAAGAGCTCGGTAACATCGATATCGTGCGTATGGTGCTGTAACGCTTTCGGTTACCCGCATCGTCGGGTAACCCGTTTCCCCTCTGTGATATACTCCCCGCTACTTTTTTTCTTCGTTTCGGAGATGTCGTTTTGAATCAGGATACCCTCCTTATCCGCCATCTTGGGCTTCAGCCCTATGAACCCATTTCCCGGTCCATGCATGATTTCACGGACACGCGCGATGAAAACACGCAGGATGAAATCTGGCTGGTCGAGCATCCCCCTGTGTTTACCCAGGGTCAGGCAGGCAAAGCAGAGCATCTGTTGATGACGGGCGATATCCCGGTGATCCAGAGCGATCGCGGTGGTCAGGTGACCTATCACGGACCGGGTCAGCAGGTGATGTATGTCCTGCTGAACCTGAAGCGTAGAAAGCTCGGCGTGCGTGACCTGGTGACGCTGCTTGAGCAGACGGTGGTCAATACGCTGGCAGAATTTGATATCGATGCACATCCTCGCGCAGATGCACCTGGGGTTTACGTCGGTGAAAAGAAAATTTGTTCACTCGGTTTGCGTATTCGTAAAGGCTGCTCATTCCATGGTCTTGCATTGAATATTAATATGGATCTGGCACCTTTCCAGCGCATCAACCCCTGTGGCTACGCGGGCATGGAAATGGCGCAAATGTGCCAATGGGCAGAGAACATCACGCCTGATATTGTGCGGCCTCATTTAGTACATGCTTTTTTAGCACTGCTAAACAATCCATCGCATGAATATATCACGGCTTAATAATCTTGCCTGGATGGCTCATTGCGTTGATGAGCCATTTTTATTTCACGGTATTTATACTTTACAATAATCCCCGCTTTCTATATTTTCAAACCCCTTACTTTTCGCATAAAAGCGTCACATCCTGGCATTTCTCGCCATCTGTGGAGACTTGGCTGCACAAAAGCCATACGGCAAAATCATTGTGTCAGGTTAGTAATTTATGGATAACAGTACAAATATAACAATAAGCACAATATTTGATTTCGACTAATATAAACATTGTGTATAAACATGGAGTATCAGCGTGGATCCTAAAGAATTTCCTGAGAAACGGTTGAGTGAGCCAGGCGGTGAGGCCAAACCACAAATATTTCGGACTTTACGCAATATTGACCTCAATTTATTGACCATTTTTGAGGCCGTCTATGTTCACAAAGGTATCGTTAACGCTGCGAAAATTCTTAATCTCACGCCGTCAGCAATAAGCCAGTCGATTCAAAAACTGCGCGCAATATTCCCCGATCCGCTGTTTATCCGTAAAGGTCAGGGCGTCACCCCTACCGCCTATGCCACTCACCTGCACGAATATATCAGCCAGGGGCTGGAGTCTATTCTTGGCGCACTGGATCTTACTGGCAGCTATGATAAGCAGCGCACTATCACCATCGGCACCACCCCTTCTATCGGCGCACTGGTGATGCCGATTATTTACCAGGCGGTAAAGCGTGAGGCACCGCAGCTGTTGCTGCGCAACATTGCTATTGGCGATGGCGAAACGCAGCTGGGTCAGTTCCAGACCGACCTGATCGTGGACAGCAATACCCTGAACACGCGCGCGTTAAGCCACAATGTTCTGTTTACCGATCGGCTCCTGCTGGTGTGCCGTAAGCAGCATCCCGTCCTGAGCAAGACGGCGACAGTGGAAAATCTGCAAGAGTACGAGCAGACCCTACTGGTGCTGGAAGGACAGAACATGAACGCATTGCGCCTGCGGGTTAACGACATTTTTCCGGAGCGTCAGGTCACCTTCAGCAGTTACAATATGTTTACGATTGCCGCCCTGATCGGCAGCAGCGATCTGATTGGCATCATCCCGGCGCGCCTGTTTAACCTGCTGCGCCAGTGCTGGCCGCTGGAACAGATCCCCTTCACGCCTTTGAATGAAGAAACCGTCGATATTTCGCTGTATTACAATAAACTGAGCCTGCGCGATCCGGTTCTCGAAAACGTCATTAATGTCATCAGCGAGGCGTTCTGATGCGCCCCCACACCCAGTGAGCCTGCGCTACGCAGGCCGAAAGGCACTAAACAACAACTATTTTACAATTTGGCGACCCGGCAGGCTGCTTTATCGGCCGTTTCAATGATATACTGCCTGTCGTTCATTCAAATATAGTTGATAAATACAACACTCCTTTGAATTGAAACGCTTTCCTTCGATATTCGCAACTGGAACACGCACGCTATGAGTAAACCCATTGTGATGGAACGCGGTGTTAAATACCGCGACGCCGATAAAATGGCCCTAATCCCGGTTAAAAACGTGGCTACGGAGCGCGAAGCGCTGTTAAGAAAACCGGCATGGATGAAAATCAAACTTCCGGCGGACTCTTCGCGTATTCAGGGAATCAAAGCGGCGATGCGCAAAAACGGCCTTCACTCCGTTTGTGAAGAAGCCTCCTGCCCTAACCTTGCTGAATGTTTTAACCACGGTACCGCAACGTTCATGATCCTTGGCGCCATTTGTACCCGCCGCTGCCCGTTCTGTGACGTTGCCCATGGTCGTCCTGTGACCCCTGATGTGAATGAACCGCAGAAGCTGGCACAGACGATCGCCGACATGGCCCTGCGCTACGTAGTGATCACCTCCGTTGACCGCGACGATCTGCGCGACGGCGGTGCCCAGCACTTTGCTGAATGTATCAGCGCCATTCGTGAAAAAAGCCCGAGCATCAAAATCGAAACGCTGGTGCCTGACTTCCGTGGCCGTATGGACCGTGCGCTGGATATTCTCAACGCCACGCCGCCAGACGTGTTCAACCACAACCTGGAAAACGTTCCGCGCCTGTATCGCCAGGTTCGTCCGGGCGCTGACTACAACTGGTCCCTTAAGCTGCTGGAGCGTTTTAAAGAAGCGCACCCGGAGATCCCAACCAAGTCAGGTCTGATGGTTGGTCTGGGTGAAACCAACACAGAGATCGTTGAAGTGATGCGCGACCTGCGTCGCCACGGCGTGACCATGCTAACGCTGGGCCAGTATCTCCAGCCGAGCCGTCACCACCTACCGGTGCAGCGTTATGTGAGCCCGGAAGAGTTTGACGAAATGAAAGCCGAAGCGATGGCGATGGGCTTTACCCATGCTGCCTGCGGCCCGTTCGTGCGTTCGTCTTACCACGCCGATATGCAGGCGAAAGGCGAAGAGGTGAAGTAAGCCAGTCACATACGCTTACAGTTCACCCATAAAAAAACCGGCCAGAGCCGGTTTTTTTTATGCTGCACGCCGTGAAGCGTTGCCGTTACTCTTTGTGAGAGAGTTTTTCGGCGGCAATATCAGCATCGGCCGTTTTCTTCGCCGTTGCATCGTCGTCATTCATCGCTTTTTTAAAGCCTTTAATGGCTGCACCCAGGTCTCCGCCCAGCGTACGTAACTTTTTGGTACCAAACAGCAGAACGACCAGCGCGGCCACTACCAGCAGTTTGGTAATACTAATCTCACCCATAGATACCTTCTTGACTTAAAACAGGCTGCGTTTCGTGCCGTAAAAACCCGAGAGTATTAACGGTCATTTGACGCCCGCACACAATAGCAATCTGTAACAAGGTGAATCAAGCCCTGTTTAAAAAACGTCATAGTAATTGCGGTGGCGCAAAGCGTCGGTTGCGCAGCACCGGTAATTGCTGGCGCGCAAGCGCGATGCGTGCCGGGCTTATCTCCGCAATCAACAGCGCGGGCGCTTCTGCCGCAGCCGCGACCGTCACCCCCATCGGGTCGATAATACGGCTCTGGCCTATATTTTTGTTACCGCACTCCCCGGCCGCCACCATATAACAGGTCGTATCCAACGCGCGGGCGGCCAGCAGCGTGGCCCAGTGATGTTCCTTTAGCGGCCCCCTGACCCAGGCTGCGGGCAGCACCAGCACCTCGGCACCAGCCAGCGCCAGATTCAAGGCCATTTCCGGGAAGCGTAAATCGTAACAGGTCATTAACCCCAGGTGGATCCCGTCGATCTCAATCAGCGGCGGAACTATCGTCCCGGCATCCACTAGCCTGGATTCCTGAATACTGAACGCATCGTAAAGATGTAGCTTGGCATACTGCTCAACGATGTTCCCGGCACGCAGTACCACCAGTGTGTTGATCGCCCGCCCAGCAGTTGACGGGACATGCACGGTCAACACGGTCGTCAGATTATTACACGCACTCTCTTCCAGCAGCCTGGTTAAAAAACCGCCGTCAAGGAGCTGCGCCGATTTCACCGACAGATCTGGATCGTTATCATCCCGCGCCAGTAGCGCTTCGGGCAGCACCAGCAGCGATGCACCCTGCTGATGTGCCTGACTCATCAGCGAGACGCAGGTTTCGGCATTGTTTTGCCAGTCCGCTGATACCGCAAATTGTCCAACCGCCACGTACATATTTTCACCCTGCCTCAAACGGCGTTACACTGATTGCTCTTATACATCAAACAGCAGGTACTGTTCGTGTTTCAACTACTTTTAGCCGTTTTTATCGGCGGGGGCACAGGAAGTGTCGCACGCTGGCTGTTGAGCATGCGCTTCAACACCATGCATCACATGATCCCTGTCGGCACGCTGACGGCCAACCTTATCGGTGCCTTTATCATTGGCCTGGGTCTGGCATGGTTTAACAGAATGACCCACATCGACCCAGTGTGGAAGCTGCTGATCACCACTGGTTTTTGCGGTGGCCTGACCACATTTTCCACCTTCTCGGCCGAAGTGGTGTTTCTGCTGCAGGATGGACGTGCTGCGTGGGCGTTGCTCAATATCGCGGTCAACCTGCTGGGGTCACTGATGATGACCGCGCTCGCATTTTGGTTAATTTCTGCGGTTAATGCTCACTAAAACAGGCGGGCGTTAATGTTAGCTTAATTTTTCTCTGGCACCCTTGAGGCAATATAACGAAAGGGTGACGTAATGAAAGAGAATATGGTCAGCGCAGGAATGGTGGTGTTAAGTGTATTAATCGTCGCCAGCTTTGTGAAAATTTATATGTTCGGCTGATGCAGAGCGAAAAAAACCCGCTCATTGAGCGGGTTTTGAATTCTTGCTGGTCTCGTCTGAATTACAGAGCGATGACGTTAGCAGCAGAAGGGCCTTTGGCACCGTTAGTGATTTCGAACTCAACGCGCTGGCCTTCAGCCAGGGTTTTGAAACCATTAGTCTGGATTGCAGAGAAGTGTACGAACACATCTTTGCTGCCATCTTCCGGAGTAATGAAACCGAATCCTTTGGATTCATTAAACCACTTAACGTTACCTTTAATCTTAGACATCAAAATTACCTTTACATGAAAAATGGACACAAATGCTGTGTCGGGTATCAGTACAACAATTGTGAGCGGTTTTGTCCAGCGCCTTTTTGAAGAAAAGTGACAAAAGTCGCGTTAATTTTCGGAGGGCAATTTTTATTCTTTACTATTCAAAGTGTGGCTATTAAATCACCAATACGTAAAGTTTTTTCAGTTAAAACTGAAAGCGCATCCAGGCAAAGAAGACGTTACCGTTGTTATAGGTTCCCGGTATGTAAGTCATCTGGAAGGTTGCCGGACCATACCCCACGGAGGCCAGAGGTAACACCAGCGGCACAGGGATGTAATTCCAGTTATCACGCGCCGTCACGGCCGCGGTAAATCCGGCACCCAGATGGAAATTCTCATCGGCGAGTGGACGCCAGGTTTTTTCCCAGCCGTAGCCGCCTATCGGCTCCCACTTGTTGTACGAGTCTTTGAATGCCATGACGTACAGGCCATGCCAGTTGCCCTTTTCATCCCAGCGCGACTGGCCAAATCCCGCGCCCCACGGACGCTCGTTGTAGCGATCGGTTTTCTCTTTATCGTAGGCAAAGCGGGCATGCCAGGTGATCGCCGGCACATACAGATCGTAATGCTGGGGCTGTTCCCAGGTCGTTTTCGCATTATTACCGACGGTTTTTACCCAGTCTCTAAAGGGCTTTACTTTATCGGCAATAGCATGGGCCGGAAAAGTCACCGGCCCTAAAATAAAAGTAAAAATCAGTAAATATTTATTAATTATTGTCACAATACCATTACCACTTTTATATACGGTACCTATACCGGCATAGAATAGTTGAATGACATCGCAACACCATTGGTTGAAATCTGAATTATTAAGCGTAATTAATCAGAATACTCCTGGGGGAGTAAGAATGCGCCGCCAATATTGACAGCGCATAAGTGAAAAATTAACGCTGATGCAATAGCTTATAGAGCGCAGGAATAACCAGCATTGATAACAACGGTGCACTGACCATCCCACCGATCATCGGGGCAGCGATGCGCTGCATCACCTCTGCACCGCTGCCGCCGCCCCACATCACGGGTAACAGCCCTGCCATGATGGTGGCGACGGTCATCACTTTAGGGCGCACGCGCAGGACCGCACCTTCATGAATCGCACGCATCAGCTGCGCGTTTCCACCGTGGGGATCGCGGGCATGATATTTATCCAGCGCCTGATTGAGATACAACACCATAATAACGCCGAACTCCGCCGAGACGCCGGCAAGGGCAATAAATCCAACGGCTCCCGCCACCGATAGATTATAATCCAGTAGCCATAACAGCCAGACGCCGCCAATCAGCGAAAAAGGCAATGTCCCCATAATCATAAGCACATCTGAAATACGTTTGAAGGTTAGCCACAGCAGCACAAAAATAATCATCAAGGTGATTGGCAGAACTATTTTCAGCTTCGCCGTAGCCCGCTCAAGATATTCAAACTGCCCGGACCAGGCGAGCGTGATCCCTTGCGGCAGCGTCACCTGCTCCGCTACGCGCTGCTGCATCTCTTCCACGGCTGACTTCAGATCCCGGCCCCGCAGATCGACGTATATCCAGTTCGAGAGGCGCGCATTTTCACTTTTCAGCATCGGCGGCCCCTCGGTCACCACAATATCCGCCAGCTCCCCGAGCGCAATCTGACTGCCGTTGGCCGCCACCACCGGCAGTGCCCGCAGCTTATCGACGCTGTCCCGGCTGTCGCGTGGATAGCGCAGATTGATGGGATAGCGCTCGCGTCCGAGGATCACCTCTCCCACGTTATCCCCACCCACCAGCGTCGCTACCAGACTTTGCAGTTCATCCACCGAGACGCCGTAACGCGCGGCCTTCTGGCGATCGATGCGGATATCCACATAGCGCCCACCCGCCAGCCGCTCCGCCAGAGCCGAAGTGACGCCCGGCACCTGCTTCACCACCTGCTCAATCTGCTGGGCAATGCGCTCGATGTCGGCAAGATTGCTGCCGTTCACCTTGATCCCCACCGGACTCTTTATTCCGGTCGCCAGCATGTCGAGCCGGTTACGTACCGGCGGTACCCAGACGTTGGCAATCCCCGGCACCGAGACGGTACGATCCAGCTCCTCAACCAGCTTCTCCGGCGTCATTCCGGCTCGCCACTGGTCCCGGGGCTTAAAGTGAATGGTCGTTTCCAGCATCGTGAGCGGCGCGGGATCGGTAGCCGTCTCCGCGCGCCCGGCCTTACCAAACACCGTCGCCACCTCCGGCACGCTTTTAATCAGCCTGTCGGTCTGCTGCAGCAGGCGGGCCGCTTCCCGGGCGGAGATCCCCGGCAGGGTTGATGGCATATACAGCAGGTCACCTTCGTTGAGCGGCGGCATAAATTCGCTCCCCAGCTGACTCAGCGGCCAGAGCGTCGCCAGCAGCAACACGCCCGCCAACGTCAGCGTCACTTTCGGAAAGCGCAGCACCCTGTCCAGCAGCGGCTCGTACAGGCGGATCAGCACCCGGTTGATCGGGTTCGCTTTTTCATCCGGAATACGTCCACGAATGAAATAGCCCATCAGCACCGGCACCAGGGTGATGCCCAGCCCTGCCGCCACCGCCATCGCCCAGGTTTTGGTGAACGCCAGCGGAGCAAACATTCGCCCTTCCTGCGCCTCGAGTGAAAACACCGGAATAAACGACAGGGTGATGATCAGCAGGCTGCAGAATAGCGCCGGTCCCACCTCGACAGCCGCACGCTCCGCCAGACGCCAGTAGTCACCCGAGTTCGGCTCCTGACCGGGGTTATCGTGACGCCACTGTTCCAGCACCTTGTGCATGTTCTCGATCATCACAATCGCCGCATCGACCATTGCCCCAATGGCGATGGCAATTCCCCCCAGCGACATAATATTGGCGTTGATCCCCTGATAGTGCATGACCACAAACGCGCCCAGGATACCCAACGGCAGCGAAACCACCGCCACCAGCGCCGAACGGAAGTGGAACAGGAACAGGGCGCAAACCACCACCACAACTGCGAATTCCTCCAGCAGCTTGTGGGTCAGGGTTTTGACGGAGTCCTCAATCAGCGCAGAGCGGTCGTACACCGGCACAATCTCCACCCCTTGCGGCAAGGTTTTTTGCAGCTCGCTTAGCTTCGCTTTGACCGCATGCAGCGTCTGGAGCGCATTCTGGCCGTAGCGCATTACCACCACGCCACCGGCCACTTCGCCCTCGCCATTCAGCTCGGCTATGCCGCGGCGTATCTCCGGGCCGTAGCCGACGCTCGCCACATCGCCGAGCAGTACCGGCACGCCTTCACGGCTTTCGATCACCACGTTGCGAAAATCCTCCAGCGAGCGCAAATAGCCCGTGGTGCGCACCATGTACTCCGCCTCGCCCCTCTCCAGCAGCGCCCCGCCGCCCTCTTTATTGGCCGCCTGCAGGGCTGCGACGATCTGCCCGTGGGTGATGTTCAGGGCCCGCATTTTTGCCGGATCGGCAACCACCTGATACTGGCGCACCATGCCGCCGATACTGGCCACTTCCGAGACATTAGCCACGCTTTTCAGCTCGAACTTCAGGGTCCAGTCCTGCAGCGCACGTAAATCAGCCAGGCTATGCTTGCCGCTGCGATCGACAAGGGCATACTCGTAGATCCAACCCACCCCGGTGGCATCGGGGCCCAGCGAGACGTTCACCCCCGCCGGAAGCTGGGACTGCACCTGGCTCAGGTATTCCAGCACCCGCGAGCGTGCCCAGTACAGGTCGGTGCCGTCCTCAAACAGCACGTAGACGTAAGCATCGCCAAACATCGAAAAACCGCGCACGGTTTTCGCCCCAGGCACCGAGAGCATCGACGTCGTCAGCGGCCAGGTGACCTGATCCTCAATCACCTGCGGCGCTTTGCCCGGGAAGCTGGCGCGCACAATTACCTGCACGTCAGAGAGATCCGGCAGAGCATCCAGCGGGGCGCGTTGCACCGCCCAGATCCCCCAGCCCGCCATCATCAGGGCTGCAAGGATCACCAGCAGCCGGTTGCGCAGTGAGGCTCTGATTACCGCCGCGATCATTTCGCCACCTCCGGCAGCGCGCTGCGCAGGCTGGCTTCAGAGTCAATCAGGAACTGCCCGGAACTCACCACGCTATCCCCCTCCTTCACGCCAGAACGGATCTCGGTCCAGCCCTGGGCGGTAAGCCCGGTCTCCACCACCACCGGCTGAAAATAGCCGTTACCGCTGGCAAGCAGCAGACGTTTTGCGCTTCCGGTATCGATAACCGCCTCTTCCGGTACCGCCAACACCGGTGCGCTCAACAGGGATTGCGCCCGGGAGACGCTCAGGAACATGCCGGGTTTCAGCTTGCGTTGTGGGTTATCCACCAGAATACGGGCTTTCAGCGTACGGGTGGCGGTGTCCATCTGCGGCAACACCTCGCTGACCCGCCCCGGAAAACGCTCACCCGGCCAGCTCTCAGACGTCGCGATTAGCTCGCTGCCCACGCTCAGGGCCTGCGCCTGCGACTGAGGATAATCAATCACCAGCCAGACCGGGTCGAGACGCGCCATTTCAAACAGCGAGGTCATCGCCGCCACCTGCGCCCCTTCACGCACGTCCAGTTTTGCGACGTAGCCTGCATGCTGCGACCTGAGCGTCAACGAGGTCTGGGGCTTCCCGCTGCGATCCAGGGCGCGGATCACCTCCTCGGGCATAAACTGCAGCTGCAGCCGTTCCCGGGCCGCGCGGGTTAACGCCGCATCACCCAGCGCGCGCACCGCCAGATACTCCTGCTGGGCCTGCGTCCACTGGGGGATCCACAGCTGGGCCAGCGGCTCACCGGCTTTAACCTGCTGGAGCGGCGCCCGGACGTACAGTTTTGCGACCACTCCGGCTGCGGGGGCGGCGATCACCGTGATGCTGCGTTCATCCGGGGCGATGGTGGCAAACGCCCGGAACGGGGATTCCAGCTGGCGCCTCTGCACCTGCACGGTTTTCATGCCCAGATTTTGCTGCTGGGCGGCGCTGATCCCCACCCCTGGCGTCTCGTCGACTTCATCGGCATAGCGCGGGACCAGATCCATCTCCATAAACGGCGAGCGCCCCGGTTTATCGAAGCGCTGGCCCGGTACCATTGGGTCGTACCAGTAAAGCACTTTTCGCTCGGCGGGTGCGGGTGCTGCGACGACGTGGGATGACTGGCGCAGTCCCGCGTAATAGCCTCCTGCTACCAGCATCAGCGCCAGCAGTACGGCAAAGCCTGTTTTAATCTTCATGCTAACTCCTGCGGGATTAACCATTGGATCGCCGCCCAGGTTCGCGCCATCTCGCGCTCGGCCTGATTGACCGCCAGTTCACTGTCGAGCACGCTGCGCCGGGCCTCAAGCAGCGCGGGCAGCTCGGACTGACCGGCGCGGTATTGCGCCGTCAGCAACGCCAGACGTTGATGCTGCAGGGGCAGGATCTCGTCGCGCTGACGCTGCCACAGGGCTTGCGCGGCCTGATACTGCGCCACCAGCGACTGCACCTGGGCGATATGCGCGCGCTTAATCAGCGTGAGCTCGTCTACCGCCTGCAAAGAGCGGGAGACATCTGCGGCATAGTCTTTGTCCTGGCGTCGCGACTGGAACAGCGGCAGATCGACCGTGAACATCACCCCGGCCATATCGTCATACCCTTCGGCGCGATGAGCGTAGAAAACCTCCACATCCACGTCGGGAAGGGCTGCCACCGCCGACTGCGCCGAGCGGGCTTTTGCCGTTTCGGCTTCACGCAGCGCGGCTTCTACCTCCGGGTGACGCGTAATGGCCTCTTCCAGCTGGCTGACCTCGGCCGGTAGCCGCTGATAGCGCGGCAGCGGTCCGCCGACGTCGTCAATCCCTTGGCCGGTTAGCTGCAGCAGCTGGCTTTGCGCCAGCTGAACATCCCGCTTCGCCAGCGTGACTTTGTCCCGCATCGCGCTGAGCGCCATCCTCAGGGTCAGGACGCTGTCCGGGGTGGCACTGCCCGCCCCAACGCTGGCCTTTTGCAGAGGGAACTGACGCTCGGTTTCGTTAACCAGCCGGGTGGCGGTTTTCAGCGCCTGCTGCGCCAGGGCCAGATCCAGCCACGCCTGAGCGGTGTCACGCTGAAGACCCGCGCGCACCGCCTCGCCTTTTGCCAGCACGCCCCGGGCCTGCGCCTGCAGGGTCTGGGCTTTACGCTCCCGCTTTTCGTGGCTGACGTAGCTCTGCATGATCCCGACCCGCTGCATGGTCATCCCTTCGCGGGTCAGCCGCTGGTCGTTACTGCCCTGAACGGGCACGTTTTCGATGCCGAATTTCAGTTTGGGATCGGGCAACTGGGTGGCGGAATCCGCCATCGCATCCAGCGCCTGAGCCTCGTTACGGCTGGCGGAGAGGGCCGCTGAATAGCGTTGTGCTTCGGTCAGGGTTTGCTCTAGCGTCCACGGCGCGGCCTGCCCGGCGGCACTGATAAGCCCGAGCATCACCCCACCGAGCCACATGCTCAGTGTCTGTTTTTTCATGGGATCCTCGCCTTAGCGCAGCGGCGTGAGCGAGATTATCTGAAAGCCGTCACCCGCCCGCACCAGCGTGAAGGCCACCTGCTCGCCCGGTTTAATGGCGCGCAGATCGACATCAGCGGATAAGGCAAACGGCATGGTCATGGCGGGCCATTTCAGCGCCGGGATAGCCTCATGCTGGATCACCACCGACTGGGGGGCAATCTTCTGCACAACGCCCTGGCCCTGCCACTGCTGGCCGGTCGGAGAGACACTCGCGTTCGCCTGAACGGAAAGGAAAGAAACGGAAAGGCACGCGCCAAGCAGCGCGGAAAAGAGTAAAGCACGCATGATAAAGCTCCTGTTAAACGTAAATTAGAATTAAATCAACTAATTAACAGGTTTTTATTCCCGAAACCGGCAATAGCGAATCGTTGCCGGTGGCCCCACGGCAGGCGGGGTGACGACCCGGTATGACGCAGTATGTTCCACGCAGTCCGGGGCATTGAGGGTTACCGTCATGGCGGCAGGAAGGGCCGCCAGCTGTGGATGACCGGAATCTTTTTGTACCTGATCCGGGACGCAGTGCTTTTCACACAGGCCCGAAGACGACGGCGCAGCGTGATGCTGCGGCATTGTCATCATCTCCATATGCTGGAGCGTGGCCGTCTCACCGCGTAAATCGATTGTGCAATCGTGCGAGGCAACCGCCACCTGACTCTGGATCAGCAGCCAGCCGAAGGCCAACATCAGCGTGAGCAGATGTTTCTTCAGAAAGCGCAGGCGATAAATCCAGCTGGCGGACATGGCGGCATCTAAGGTGGCAAAAAGAGGCCCGAGTATAAGCAGGGATATTTCTACAGCTCAAGTCATTTAACGTTATTTACGTTTTAAGCCCGCGCGAGAAGCGTAAATTATTGGCGAACGCCCCTTTAGTAGTAGATTTATTGATTTTAGTCAGCAATGCTGGCGCAATATTTGGGCACATTTTGTCACCTTATTTTATTGCTTATTTATCCTTGCGCTCTGGGGCGTCGGGAGACAGGGGAATTCATGCAAATCTTCATCGAGCTACTCATTGGGGTAGTGGTCATTGTTGGCGTCGCGCGCTACATCATCAAAGGCTATTCCGCGACCGGCGTATTATTCGTCGGCGGTCTGGCGTTACTGATTATCAGCGCCCTGATGGGCCATAAGGTACTGCCAGCCAGCGCCACCAGCACGGGCTACACCGCCACGGATATCGTCGAGTACATCAAAATCCTGCTGATGAGCCGCGGTGGCGATCTTGGGATGATGATCATGATGCTCTGCGGGTTTGCCGCCTACATGACCCACATCGGCGCCAATGATATGGTCGTGAAGCTGGCCTCGAAACCGCTGAGCTACATCAACTCCCCTTATCTGCTGATGATTGCCGCCTATTTCGTTGCCTGCCTGATGTCGCTGGCAGTCTCCTCGGCAACCGGCCTTGGCGTGTTGCTGATGGCGACCCTGTTCCCGGTAATGGTTAACGTGGGCATCAGCCGCGGTGCGGCGGCGGCCATTTGTGCCTCCCCGGCGGCCATTATTCTCTCCCCGACCTCCGGTGACGTGGTGCTGGCGGCCAAAGCGGCCGAGATGCCGCTAATCGACTTCGCCTTCAAAACCACCCTGCCAATCTCCATCGCCGCTATTATCGGCATGGCCGTGGCGCACTTCTTCTGGCAACGCTATCTCGATAAAAAAGAGAACATCTCCCACGAGAGACTCGACGTCAGCGAAATCACCACCACCGCACCTTCCTTCTACGCCATCCTGCCGTTTACACCGATTATCGGGGTACTGATTTTCGACGGCAAATGGGGCCCGGAACTGCACATCATCACCATTCTGGTGATCTGCATGCTGCTGGCGGCGATCCTGGAATTTGTGCGTGGCTTCAATACCCAGAACGTGTTCAGCGGGCTGGAAGTGGCCTATCGCGGGATGGCGGATGCCTTCGCCGGCGTGGTGATGCTGCTGGTAGCCGCCGGTGTCTTTGCCCAGGGGCTGAGCACCATCGGCTTTATTCAGAGCCTGATCGCCATCGCCACCTCGTTCGGTTCAGCGAGTATCATCCTGATGCTGGTGCTGGTGGTCCTGACCATGCTGGCGGCGATGACCACCGGTTCCGGTAACGCACCGTTCTATGCCTTTGTGGAGATGATCCCGAAACTGGCGCACTCCTCCGGTATTAACCCGGCTTACCTGACCATTCCGATGCTGCAGGCCTCCAACCTGGGCCGTACCATTTCGCCTGTTTCAGGCGTTGTGGTCGCGGTGGCCGGGATGGCAAAAATCTCACCCTTTGAAGTGGTGAAACGCACCTCCGTTCCGGTGCTGGTCGGGCTGCTGATCGTGATTATCGCTACCGAAGTGCTGGTGCCTGGCACCGCCGTCGGTTAACACCCTGCCCCTCAGAAAGCGCCTACGGGCGCTTTTTGTGCTTTAATAAGCTCCAGCACGACTGTGCTTTCAACCACCAGGACTTCACATGATCAGGAAAGATTTCGTTTTCGCTGTCAGCGCAACCGCGGTTGCGCTGTGCGCGCTCCCCGCGCAGGCCGACCCGCTTCAGGCAACGCAGTACGCGGATTTTGACCGCTACGTGTTGGCCCTCTCGTGGCAGTCAGGCTTTTGCCAGAGCCTGCATGACCGCCACCGCGACGCCCCCGATGAGTGCCGCCTGCAAAAAGAGCGCGCCGATAAAACCTCTATCCTGACCGTACATGGTCTGTGGCCGGGTTTACCGAAATCCATAGCCGCACGGGGCGTTGATGAACGTCGCTGGATGCGCTTCGGCTGCGCGACGCGTCCGATCCCCAATATGCCGGAAGCGAAAGCAAGCCGGAAATGTGATGCGGCAGAAACCGGTCTGTCGCTGACGGGCGCGGCAAAGCTCAATGAGGTGATGCCCGGTGCGGGCGGGAATTCTTGCCTGGAGCGCTACGAATATGCCAAACACGGCGTCTGCTTCGGCTTCGACCCGGATGCCTATTTTGGCACCATGGTGCGGATGAATCAGGAAGTGAAAGCCAGCCCGCTGGGGCTGTTTTTAGCGGAAAACTACGGCAAAACCGTCACCCGCAGCACCTTCGATGCCGCCGTCGCCAGAAGCTGGGGCCCGCAAACGGTCAAAGCCGTGAAGCTAAGCTGCAGCGGCAACCCGGCGTATCTTACCGAAATACAGATATCGCTCACCGCCGCCAGCATCAACGTCCCGCTGGCGACCGGCTCTTTTGCACCGCAGCCGCATCCGGGTAACTGCGGTAAACAGTTTGTGATCGATAAAATCGGCTACTGACGAGCGTCCGGGCGGACCAGATCAAACCGCTGATCCTCGCTCACCGCAAAATACGCCGTCGGGCCACCGGCACGCAGCACCGGCTGCGCTTTTGCCGTCTGGTAGATACCCTCCTGCAGCAGGCTTTCGTCAATGTGGATGCCAACCACTTCCCCCAGCACCAGCCAGGTATCGATCGGCGTTCCGCCGGCAGCCGTCAGTTGAATGCATTGCGACAGGCGGCATTCAAAGTTAACCGGACTTTGCGCGACGCGTGGCACCTTAACGACCCGGCTCTCGGCCTTGCTCAGACCGGCGCGCACAAATTCGTCCTCACCGTGCGGCAGGCTGGCGGAGGTTTCGTTCATGGCGCTGGCCAGCTCACGGGTGGTGAGGTTCCAGACAAACTCGCCCGTTTCAACGATATTGCGCACGCTGTCTTTCCAGCCGGTGCTGGCAAAGCCAATAATCGGCGGATGATAATTGAAGCAGTTAAAAAAACTATAAGGCGCCAGATTCGGGCGGCCTTCGGCGTCACATGAGGCAATCCACCCGATGGGACGTGGCCCGACAATGGCGTTTAAGGGATCGTGCGGCAGGCCGTGTCCCTGGGAAGGTTGGTAAAAGTACATAGTGCTCTCGGGAAGAATAACGGATTAACACCGGCAGGCACGGATTACGCTTCGCTCATCCCCCTGCCCCAGGAGGATCAGCGTAACGCAATCCGTAGAAAATTAAGACTGAATAAACTGCAGCAGGTCTTCGTTAATTTGCTGTTTATGGGTTGTGCAGATGCCATGCGGCGCGCCGGGATACACCTTCAGCTGTCCGTCTGGCAGGAGCGTCACCGCCACCTTACCGCAGGTTTCGAACGGCACGATCTGATCGTCGTCGCCGTGAATGACCAGCGTCGGGAGGGTCATTTTGCGCAGGTCTTCCCGCAGATCGGTTTCTGAGAAGGCCGCGATGCAGTCATAGAGCCCCTTGATTGACCCCTGCAGCCCCTGCACGGTAAAGCTTTCGCGCACAGCGATGGATTCGCTGGCCCCCGACCGGTTATAGCCATAAAACGCCGCGCTCAGTTCGTAGAAAAAGGCACCACGATCCTTCACCACGCCGTCGCGGATACCGTCAAACACCGCTTTCGGCACCCCGTCCGGGTTAAAATCGGTCTTGATCATGATTGGCGTCACCGCGCTTATCAGCACCGCTTTTGCTACCCGCTCAGTGCCGTGACGGCCGATGTAGCGCGCCACTTCGCCCCCGCCCGTCGAGTGTCCGACGTGAACGGCATCTTTCAGGTTCAGGTGCGCCGTCAGCTCAGCCAGATCGTCCGCGTACTGATCCATGTTGTTGCCGTCCCAGGTCTGGGCGGAACGACCGTGCCCGCGTCGGTCATGCGCAATCACGCGAAAACCCTGTGACCCCAGAAATAACATCTGATCTTCAAAGGCATCTGCCGTGAGTGGCCAGCCGTGGCTGAACACAATCGGCTGTCCGCTGCCCCAGTCTTTGAAATGCAAATAGCTGCCGTCTTTCAGGGTAACTTTGTCGTAATCGCTCATGAGATCTCCTAAAACGGAACACAACCGCAGGTGGGCGCTTGCTACAGGCGCTTAAAAAGGATAATTCAAATCGGCCAACGATCACGTTTTTCGCGCAAAATTCATACGAAAGTACCCGTTCACGCCTTCGGGAAAAATCCACGCTGCGAATGTGACATCCATCACTTCAAACCCGGGCGCAGAGTCAGTATCATCAGAGGCAGTTAAACCCTCGCTAGCGGATAGCGAGGGTTTTCTTTTGGCATCTCTTCTGCGGTTGTCGCAGCATAAACGACATGGAGTAAACAATGTCCAGACCCACCATTATCATTAACGAACTCGATGCCGAACGTATCGACCGCCTGCTGGAGCAACCGGCCTTTGCCTCGTTGCCGGTTGCAGAAGCGCTGAACGCCGAACTGGATCGCGCGCAGATGTGCGCCCCGCAGGACATGCCGCATAACGTGGTGACCATGAACAGCCAGGTGCGCTTTCGCGATTTGACCACCGGCGAGGAACGCACCCGCACGCTGGTCTATCCGAATCAGATGACGGACAGCGCGACCCAGCTTTCGGTGCTGGCACCGGTAGGGGCGGCGTTGATTGGCCTGCGCACCGGCGACACCATCCACTGGGAGCTGCCGGGCGGAACCTCCACCCATCTCGAGGTGCTGGAGCTTATCTTTCAGCCTGAAGCCGCCGGGGAATACCAGCGCTAATCCCATCTGACAAGCGTTAACCCGCTTTGCCCAGAGGATGCATCTGCATCCTCTTTCTGTCTTCAGAGAGTGGCAGCCGGTGGCATCGCATTGACGAGCCCCGTTACGCGTTCTTTAGCCACTTGCGGGCTGTGCGCTCCCGGCACCAGAATGATCTTCCGGCACTCTTCCTGGCGCTTCTCGAAGATCTCATACCCGCGGGCCGCCTCTTCAAACGGCAGATAGTGGGTCACAATCTCCTCCGGCGTGAGCAGCCCTTGCTCAATCAGCGGCAGCAGTTCCCCAAGCCAGGCGTGAACGTTCGTCTGCCCCATTTTAAACGTCAGCCCTTTATCAAAGGCATCGCCAAACAGAAAACCGTGGATAAAACCAGCGTACACGCCGGGCACGCTGACCACCCCGCCGCGCCTCACAGCGGCAATACACTGGCGCAACGCTTTACCGCTGCTACCTTCCAGCTTTAGGGTGGTGAGTACCGTTTCGGTGGTACTGCCTTTCGCTTCGAACCCGACCGCATCGATCACCGCATCCACCCCGCGATGGCCTGCCGTCTGGGCGATAATTTTTTCCGCCGCGTCATCGTCTACGTCAAAGTTGACAGGGATCGCGCCATAGCGTTGCTCGGCGAAACGCAGCCGGTAGTCGTGATGGTCGACGACAAAAATTTGCTCGGCACCGAGCAGCCGCGCGCAGGCGATGGTCAGCAATCCCACCGGTCCGGCACCGAATACCGCCACGCTGCTGCCTTTTTCAATCTGCGCATTTTTGGCCGCCTGCCAGGCGGTAGGCAGAATATCTGACAGGAACAGCGCTTTGTCATCCGACAGCAGCGGCGGCACTTTAAACGGCCCGACGTTGCCTTTTGGCACCCGCACATATTCCGCCTGACCGCCGGGCACGCCGCCGTACAGGTGGCTGTAGCCAAACAGCGCGGCGGGGGCCGGGATCTGTTTTTTATTCAGGGCCGCGCCCTGCCCGCTGTTGGTCGTTTCACAGGCGGCGTACTGATGCATGCGACAGAAAAAGCAGTCGCCACAGGCAATGACGAAGGGGATCACCACCCGGTCGCCCTTACGCAGATCTTTCACCTCGCGTCCGGTCTCCACCACCTCACCCATAAATTCATGACCAAAAATATCGCCGTGCTTTACCTGCGGGATCTTGCCGCGATAGAGATGCAAATCCGACCCGCAGATCGCGGTGGCGGTGATGCGCAGAATAATATCGTCAGCGTGCTCAATAATCGGATCGGGAACGTTTTCAACGCGAACGCTGTGTGGACCGTGATACGTCAATGCTTTCATGCGACCTCCGGATAACAGTGAAAAAGCGCGTGTTAACCTTAAAAGGGTAGCCATCTGCGGCGATAACCCGGGGAAAGCGTCCGCTTTGAGATTATTCCTGGAGAGCGTCAACAGGGAACGATAGACCGCAAGTTTAAAAACTGCCAACCACCTATCAGAAACAAATAATATTTTATGATTGAATGAATTTAGTGAAAGTAAACAGGGAGAAACGGGTATGTATCAGACAATCATTATGCCGGTGGATGTTTTTGAGATGGAGCTTAGCGATAAGGCGATTCGCCACGCGGAGTTTCTGGCGCAGCAGGATGGCATCATTCATTTAATTCATGTTCTACCGGGCTCGGCCAGCTTTGGTCTGCACCGCTTTGCTGCCGATATGCGGCGTTTCGAAGATCATATTCAGCACGAAGCGCAGACCCGGCTGCAGTCGATGGTCGGCCATTTCAGCATCGACCCGTCACGGATTAAAACCCATGTCTGTTTTGGTCATGTGCGCGATGTGGTAAACGAGGTGGCTACCGAAATGCACGCGGATATCGTGGTAATAGGTTCACGTAACCCTTCGATTTCCACCCATCTGCTGGGATCGAATGCCTCAAGCGTGGTCCGCCACGCCAATATTCCGGTGCTGGTGGTGAGGTAAAAAAAAGAGGCTACCGTCAGGTAGCCTCTTAGCATTGCAGGTGTGTCTTACGTTCTTTTTATTTGCTGCGAATCAGATAATCAAACGAACTCAGTGATGCTTTCGCCCCTTCGCCGGTGGCAATAATAATCTGCTTGTACGGCACGGTGGTGCAGTCACCCGCTGCAAAGATGCCTTTCACGCTGGTTTCACATTTGGCGTCGATGATGATCTCGCCCATGCGGTTACGCTCAATTGCGCCCTCCAGCCAGGTGGTATTCGGCAGCAGACCAATCTGCACGAAGATCCCGGAAAGCAGAACGTTATGAACGTCGCCGCTGACGCGGTCACGGTACTCAATCCCGGTCACTTTGCTGCCATCGCCTTTCACTTCGGTGGTCTGCGCGTTCAGGATGATATCGACGTTGCCCAGGCTGCGCACTTTATCCTGCAGCACCTGGTCAGCTTTCATTTCTGGTGCGAACTCCAGCAGCGTCACATGCTCAACGATACCGGCCAGATCAATTGCCGCTTCGACACCGGAGTTACCGCCGCCGATCACCGCTACGCGCTTGCCTTTAAACAGCGGGCCGTCGCAGTGCGGACAGTAGGTGACGCCCTTAGTACGATACTGATCCTCGCCTGGCACGTTCATGTTGCGCCATTTTGCACCGGTCGCAATGATAATGCTGCGCGCTTTCAGCACCGCGCCTGACGCAGTTTCAATCTGATGCAAGCCGCCTTCATGCCCCGCCGGTACCAGTTTGCTGGCGCTCTGGCTATCGATCACATCCACTTCATAGTCGCTGACGTGCGCTTTCAGGGCACCCGCCAGCTTCTGACCCTCGGTTTTTGGTACGGAGATATAGTTTTCGATATCCACCGTATCCAGCACCTGGCCACCAAAACGTTCGCCCATCAGGCCGGTACGGATACCTTTACGCGCTGAGTATACCGCCGCCGCCGCACCTGCCGGGCCGGAGCCAACAATCAATACATCGTAAGCATCACGCTTGTTCAGCTCTTCCGCCGCACGTTTTTCGGCACCGGTATCCACTTTGGCAACGATTTCCGCCAGCGTCATACGGCCCTGACCAAACTCTTTACCGTTCATAAATACCGCCGGAACGCCCATCACGTTACGATCGGTGATTTCGTTCTGGAACACACCGCCGTCAATCGCGGTGTGTTTGATGCGCGGGTTCAGGACTGACATCAGGTTCAGCGCCTGCACCACGTCCGGGCAGTTGTGACAGGAGAGCGAATAATAGGTTTCAAACTCAAAATCGCCGTCGATATCGCGGATCTGCTCCAGCAGCGTCTGAGCCTCTTTTGACGGATGACCACCGATCCACAGCAGCGCCAGCACCAGGGAGGTAAATTCATGTCCCAGCGGAGAACCAGCAAAGCGCGGGCCCTGGGTGGAACCAGGATTGACGATCGCGAACGACGGCTTGCGCACCGGCAGGCTGTTGTCTTCGGTGAAGGTCACTTTAGGTGACAGTTCGGCAATCTCAGCCAGCAGTTCCTTGATTTCTGCCGATTTAGCGCTGTCATCCAGCGTGGCAATCAGCTCAACAGGTTTGGTCAGCTTCTCAAGGTAAGCCTTGAGCTGGGTTTTCATGTTGGTGTCGAGCATCGTTATCTCCTGCTAATGAAAACATCATCATGCAAGCCGCCTCGTCGCGCGCCTGAATGAAGCTTGCATTATGGTGTTGGGAAGAAAAACGGGTGCCATGCACCCGTTAAAACAGGCCCGGGCAGCGTCGCGCCACCGGGCTTTACAGACTTAAATCTTGCCGACCAGGTCCAGAGAAGGAGACAGGGTTGCTTCGCCTTCTTTCCATTTCGCCGGGCACACTTCGCCTGGGTGAGATGCCACATACTGAGCGGCTTTCACTTTACGCAGCAGGTCAGATGCATCACGGCCGATGCCTTCAGCGGTAACTTCCATCGCCTGGATGATCCCCTGCGGGTCAACGATGAAGGTGCCACGGTCAGCCAGACCTTCATCTTCACGCATGTTGTCGAAGTTACGGGTCAGGGCGCCAGTTGGGTCGCCGATCATCGCATATTTGATTTTGGCGATGGTTTCGGAGCTGCCGTGCCATGCTTTGTGGGTGAAGTGGGTGTCGGTAGAGACAGAGTAAACGTCTACGCCCAGCTTCTGCAGTTCTTCGTAGTGATCTGCAACGTCGCCCAGTTCGGTCGGGCAGACGAAAGTAAAGTCAGCCGGGTAGAAGAAGAACACGCTCCAGCGACCTTCGGTATCTTTCTCGGTGATCTCTACGAAGTCGCCGTTTTTGAATGCCTGGTTTTTGAACGGTTTGATTTTGGTGTTAATTAAAGACATCTGTACTTCCTCCGTGGTTTCGTTGAGGGCTAAGGTAACCAACTTTGCCCGGACGGGCTAATGCGTTCGCCGTATCGAATCAATCAGCGATACCTAACAACCCTGGGAAGCCACCCTGTGAGCTGAACGTAAAAAGGCCGCCTTAACGGCGGCCCTGTTACCTGACATACCTGAAGATATCTCAGTGCCAGCCGGAGCTGGCGATGCGTTGCGCTCTACATTACCTTTTGCAAGGTCGTGACAGCGAACGGATTACACCACCCGCTCCAACAAAGGGCAATTGGCGAAGCCGTTTAAAATATCTATGGCTATGATAGGTTTTGCCGAAACGCTTCCTTTGCCCATAATTTTATAAGGATTGATCATGTTCAGACCCGCCCTGCTCCTCACGCTTCTGCCGCTTATCGCCCATGCAGAAGAGCTGCCAGCACCGGTTAAAGCCATTGAAAAACAAGGTATCACCATCATTAAACCCTTCGAGGCACCCGGCGGCGTGAAGGGCTGGCTGGGCAAATATCAGGATATGGGCGTCACCATATACCTGACGCCGGATGGCAAGCATGCAATCTCCGGCTATATGTATGATGAAGAAGGTAAAAACCTCAGTGAGCAGGTGATTCAGAAAGAAATTTATGCCCCTGCCGGACGTGAACTGTGGCAGCGGATGGAGAAAGCCAACTGGCTGCTCGACGGCAATAAAGATGCCCCCCGCATCATTTATGTCTTCGCCGATCCGTTCTGCCCTTATTGCCTGCAGTTCTGGCAGCAGGCACGCCCGTGGGTGGACGCCGGAAAGGTGCAGCTGCGTACGCTGCTGGTGGGGGTGATTAAGCCCGAAAGCACGGGTGCCGCGGCGGCCATTCTTGCCGCAGCCGACCCGGCAAAAACCTGGCACGATTACGAGCGATCCGGAGGAAAAATGGCGCTGACGGCACCCCCGTCCACCTCTCCCGAACATATCAAAACCCTGAATGCTAATCAGGAAATTATGGACGCTCTGGGTGCCAGTGCCACTCCAGCGATTTATTATATGAATGCTAACCAGGAATTACAGCAGGTCGCCGGATTACCCGATAATACGCAGCTGGAGAGCATGATGGGTTCACAGTAGTTCAGGGTGGCGGCAGATACACAACCATGCCGCCTCTTTTTTTCAGAATAAAATTATCTCACTGAGCAGGTGCTATTTATTTCATAACTCTCTGGTCATGATATATTAAGCTGAAATTTAAATTGAGTTAAGTTTACCTGTCAAATGGATGATGAATGGTTAACTCATATCTATAGTTATTTCGTATCAGATAACGAAACCGATACAGCTAATCAGGACGAATCATGGCTAATCTTTACGATCTGAAAAAATTTGATCTTAATCTACTGGTCATTTTTGAATGTATTTATCAGCACCTTAGCATCAGTAAAGCTGCTGAAACCTTGTTTATCACCCCCTTCCGCGGTCAGCCAGTCTCTACAGCGGCTGCGTACCCAGCTCGACGATCCGCTGTTTATCCGCGCGGGTAAAGGCATTACACCGACCACCGTGGGTACTAACCTGCATGTTCACCTTGAGCAAAACCTCAATCAGCTTGAACAAACCATCAACCTGATGCACAGCTCTGGCCTGACGAAGAAATTCCATATTTACTCCCCGCCGATGATGACCACAAGCGCCATACTTTATCCCATTAAGTTATTGATGGAGGAGCATAATTATGAAATTGAACTCCATGACATGCTGCTTACAGCGGATACGGCTGAAGACCTGCTGGCCTACCGAAAAGCCGACCTGGTGTTCTCCTATAACCCGCTCAGCAACCGCTCCGTCGTCTGCATCCCCTTTAAGGTAATCAATTTTGTGCTCATTTGCCGTGAGGGTCACCCACGAATGGGGAACTCCGTCACTAATGAGGCGCTACTCAATGAAAAATTCACATTTTTTATGACCGAAGAGCCAGGGGTAAAAGCGTTTCAGCGGGAAGTGGCAACCCAATTATCGGACAGAACCATAGCCTTTCGCAGCGACTCGTTTATGTCGTTAATCGCCATGATCAGCACCTCTGACCTGGTGGGGTACATTCCGGAAAATGTCTATGACACCTATCGGGAATGCCTGAATGTTCGTAAGATTGAGACTGAATTTACCTTACCCAAAATTGAAATGTTTATGATGTATAACCGTGCAGCGCTTAACAGCGCGCTATTCTCCCGGTTTATTGAACAGCTATCGCTAAAGTAAAAATGTCTTGTTCAAATTAAGCAGAATAAAATTTTGGTTAATTTTATTCTGCTTTTTTATTTACAACGCCGCGAGTCTTTTTGCCGCCGCCAGCAGCGTGGCTTCCTGTTTCGCAAAACAGAGGCGAATCAGCGTGTGCGGGAACGGATCGGCGCAGAACACCGACAGCGGGATCGCCGCCACACCAGCCTCTTTCGTCAGCCACTGGCAAAACTCGACGTCACCCAGATCGGAGATCGCACTGTAGTCCGCCAGCAGGAAGTAGGTACCTTCGCAGGGCAGGATCTCCAGCCGACTGCCGCGCAGCGCGTCAATAAACAGATCCCGACGGGCGCGATAGAAGTCCGGTAGCTCGCGGTAGTGCTCAGGCTCGTGGCGCAGCATGTCGGCAATCGCCAACTGTGCCGGGGTGTTGACCGCAAAAGTCAAATACTGATGCACCTTGCGCAGCTCGGCGCTAATCGCCGCTGGTGCCACGCAGTAGCCCACTTTCCAGCCGGTCATATGAAACGTTTTTCCAAACGACGACACCGCAATCGCCCGCTCACGCAGCTGCGGATGGGCCAGCACGCTGGCATGTCCCGCATCGGTAAAGCAGATATGCTCGTAAACTTCATCGCTCAGAACGTAAATTTCACGTTCGGCAATCGCCTGCCAGAGTGCGGCAAAATCCGCATTCTGCCACACCGTCGCCGACGGGTTGTGCGGTGTATTGAGGATCACCAGCCGGGTTTTTTCGCTCAGCAGGGCTGCAAACGCCTGCCAGTCCGGACGGAAATGCGGCGGCTGCAGCGCCACCCGCTTCACCACCCCACCCGACAGGGCAATCGCCGGGGCGTAGCTGTCATAGCTCGGATCAAAGCAGATCACTTCATCGCCGGTGCGCACCAGGGCAGTGATCGCCGCGTACAGGGCTTCGGTGGCACCCGCGGTAACCGTAACGTCACTGTTCGCATCGGGTTTGTAGCCATACCGTTCGGCGGTTTTGTCGGCAATCGCTTCACGCAGCGGCTGCGCACCGGTCATCGGCGCATACTGGTTCGCGCCGTTCGCCACGTGATGCGCCAGCCGCTGCTGGAGGTATTGCGGACCGTCAAAATCAGGGAAACCTTGCGACAGATTGATCGCATTATGCTGCTGCGCCAGGGCGCTCATTTGCGTAAAGATCGTAGTGCCGAGGCTGGGAAGTTTACTCTCTGGAATCAATGGGTTATTGCTCATTATTGTGGGCCCGCGTGTAATACATATGTTGCTGCCACTATAACACGATGTTAGTATTTGGCAATCAAGACGCTTAGACGTCTAAACCATAATGATATTCCTGACCGACAGAGGTAATAAGGAAGATGACAGACAACCTGCAACTCACATCCCTGGTCGACGCCTGCCACTGGATTGGCGCAAAGGGCTGGGCGCCCGCAACCGGCGGCAACATGTCGATCCGCCAGGACAATAGCTGGTGCTGGCTCAGCGAATCCGGCAAAGATAAAGGCAGCCTGACCAGCGATGATTTCCTGCAGGTTGAGATTGCCAGCAACCGCGCCCCATCCGGGCGTAAACCCTCGGCCGAGACTGGCCTGCACACGCTGGTCTATCGCCTCTTCCCCGAGGCCAATGCGGTGCTGCATGTTCATACGGTGAATGCGACGGTGCTGTCACGACTGGTTAAAGAGCCGGCGCTACGCCTGAGCGGCTTTGAGATGCAGAAATCCCTCAGCGGCCAGACCAGCCATCTCGATACCCTGTCGATCGCCGTATTTGATAACGACCAAGATATTGACGCGCTGGCGGCGCGCATCGCCGATTACGCGCAGACGCATCCGCTTAATTATGGTTTTCTTCTGCGCGGTCATGGCTTAACCTGCTGGGGACGCGACGTGGCAGAAGCCCGGCGTCACCTTGAAGGCCTCGAATTCCTGTTCGAGTGCGAGATGCGTTTACGACACCTGGAGAGAGTATGATTCGCGCGATTGTGACGGATATTGAAGGCACCACCAGCGATATTCGTTTTGTCCATAATGTCCTGTTCCCTTATGCGCGCGAGCGGCTGGCCGCGTTCGTCAGTGCGCAGCAGTACGCCGAACCGGTAAAGACCATTCTGGACAATCTGCGTGAAGAGATTGCCGAGCCGCAGGCCAGCGCCAGCGAACTGGTCGACACCCTGTTCGCGTTTATGGACCAGGACCGCAAATCAACGGCGCTGAAAGCGCTGCAGGGCATCATCTGGCAGGATGGCTACGTCAACGGCGACTTCACCGGCCACCTCTACCCGGACGTCCTGCCCTCGCTTGAAAAATGGAAAGCGCAGGGCATTGATTTATATGTTTATTCCTCTGGATCCGTTGCAGCGCAAAAACTGTTATTTGGCTACAGCGACGAAGGTGATATTACTCATCTGTTCAGCGGTTATTTTGATACCCACATCGGGGCCAAGCGGGAACCCCAGTCTTATCAGAATATTGCGACGCAAATTGGCGTTGCCCCGTCGCAGATCCTGTTTTTGTCTGATGTTCATCAGGAGCTGGACGCTGCAGAACAGGCAGGTTTTCGCACCCTGCAGTTGATTCGCGGCGATGACGACGGCGCCAGCCATCACCATCAGGTGCACCAGTTCGACGACATCAATCCGGAGCAGATTCCTTCATGAGCGCATTGACCATTTTTTCTGATAACGAAGCCAACCAGCCCCAGTGGCACAGCACCGACGCCGCCGAGATTGCCGAGAAGTTGTATGCCCGCGGCGTCCGCTTTGAACGCTGGGAAGCCGACCGCGATTTAGGCCGCGACCCGGCCGCCGAGACGGTGATTAACGCCTATCAGCACGCCATTGATAAGCTGGTAGCGGAAAAAGGCTATCAGAGCTGGGACGTGATCAGCCTGCGTGCCGACAACCCGCAGAAAGAGGCCCTGCGCGCGAAGTTTCTTAATGAACACACCCACGGCGAAGACGAAGTGCGCTTCTTCGTCGAAGGCGCCGGGCTGTTTTGCCTGCACATTGAGGACCAGGTGTATCAGGTGCTGTGTGAGAAAAACGATCTGATTTCCGTCCCCGCCGGCACCCCGCACTGGTTTGATATGGGCTCCGAGCCGAACTTTACCGCCATCCGCATCTTCGATAACCCGGAAGGCTGGGTAGCCCAGTTTACCGGCGATGCCATTGCCGATGCCTATCCGCGGCTACCTTAGATTTTGTAGGCCGGGTCAGCGTTCGCGCGACCCGGCATTTTTCAGACCGTGCTCCCCGCAAAAATCCCCTGTTCCACCGCGTCCGGCAATACCACACCCGTATCCAGCACCCAACCGCTAATCAGTGCCGCAGGCGTCACGTCAAACGCCGGGTTATAAACCTGGGCATCAACCGGAGCCCACTGCACGGCACCAAAGCTGCCGGCTACCCCGGTGATCTCGCGGGGATCGCGCTGTTCAATCGGGATCGCGTCGCCGTTCGGACAATGCGGATCGAGAGTGGTTTGCGGGGCCGCTACGTAAAAAGGGATCCCGTGAAATTTCGCCAGCACCGCCAGCGAATAGGTGCCGATTTTATTCGCCACATCGCCGTTGGCGGCAATGCGGTCCGCACCCACCCACACTGCATCCACCTGCCCTTTCGCCATCAGGCTGGCAGCCATGGAGTCGGCGATCAGTTGATAAGGCACACCCAGCTCGCCCAGCTCCCAGGCCGTCAGCCTGCCGCCCTGCAGCAGCGGACGGGTTTCATCCACCCAGACGTTACTCACCTTGCCTTGCTGATGCGCAAGGGCAATCACCCCCAGCGCCGTGCCGATGCCCGCTGTCGCCAGCCCGCCGGTGTTGCAGTGGGTCAGCAGGCGGCTGCCCGGCTGCACCAGCGCGCTTCCTGCAAGAGCAATGGCTTCACAGAGCTGTTTATCTTCTTCTATCAGGCGCAACGCTTCGTCCACCAGCGCGGGAACAAAATCCTCCTGCCACAGGGCCTGCTTCATGCGGTCGAGATTGTTCATCAGGTTCACCGCCGTCGGGCGCGCGGCGCGCAACGTATCCAGCGCCACCGCCAGCGCATCCCGGTTGTGACCCTGTTCCGCCAGCAGCGCCAGTAGCAGGCTGGCAGAGAGACCAATCAGCGGTGCACCGCGCACCCTCAGGGCGTGAATATGCCCCACCAGCGCCTCTACCGTTGAGGCATCCAGCCAGCGTTTCTCCTGCGGGAGCGCCTGTTGATCGAGAATAAATAACTGATTGTTCGCCACTCGCAGGCTGGTCGTCTGTAATGTCTGCATGTCGTTAATTCTCTGTTGCGTTGTTGTATCACATTGTGTCAGGATGAATTCCAGATGTATAGACGTCTGAATGTCTTTATTATGAGAACCCATGAGGAACCGGCAATGTCGCAATACCGTACCTTTACCGCCCAGGACGCCGTGGCGTACGCCCAGCAGTTTGGTGGCCTTGAAAACCCATCGTCACTGGTAGAGGCGCAGGAGGTGGGCGACGGCAACCTCAATCTGGTGTTTAAAATTTTCGACAGTGAAGGTGTGAGCCGCATTATCGTCAAGCAGGCGTTGCCCTATGTGCGCTGCGTGGGGGAATCCTGGCCGCTGACGCTGGATCGCGCCCGCCTCGAAGCAGAAACTCTGGTCGAGCACTATCAGCACAGCCCGCAGCACACGGTCAAAATCCACCACTTCGACCCCGAGCTGGCGGTGATGGTGATGGAGGATCTCTCCAGCCATAAGATCTGGCGCGGGGAGCTGATCGGCAATGTGTACTACCCGCAGGCCGCGCGTCAGCTGGGCGAATACCTGGCGCATACCCTGTTCCACACCAGCGATTTTTATCTGCACCCGCACGCTAAAAAAGCGCGGGTGGCGCAGTTCATCAATCCGGAGATGTGCGAGATCACCGAAGACTTGTTCTTCAACGATCCGTACCAGATCCACGAGCGTAATAATTATCCGGCGGCGCTGGAAAACGACGTTGCCGCCCTGCGCAATGATGACCAGTTGAAGATCGCCGTCGCCTCCCTGAAGCACCGCTTCTTCTCTCAGGCCGAAGCGCTGCTGCACGGCGATATTCACAGCGGCTCGATTTTTGTCGCCGACGGCAGCCTGAAGGCGATTGACGCCGAGTTCGGCTACTTTGGCCCGATTGGCTTTGATATCGGGACTGCCATTGGCAACCTGCTGCTTAACTTCTGCGGCCTGCCGGGCCATCTCGGGATCCGCGACGCGGCCGCCGGACGTGAACAGCGTCTGATCGACATCCAGCAGCTGTGGACCACCTTTGCCGAACGCTTCCAGGCGCTGGCTGCGGAAAAATCCCGTGATGCCGCGCTGTGCGTGCCAGGCTATGCCTCTGAGTTTTTGAAAAAGGTGTGGCAGGACGCGATTGGCTTCTGCGGCACCGAGCTTATCCGCCGCAGCGTGGGCCTGTCGCACGTGGCGGATATCGACACCATTCAGGATGACGAAATGCGCCACGAATGCCTGCGCCACGCCATTACGCTGGGCAAAGCGCTGATTGTGATTGCCGACCGGATCGACAGCGTGGACGCGCTGGTGGCACGGGTGCGTCAGTACAGCTGATTGTTCTCCTCTCCCTTCGGGAGAGGAGGTTTACCCCAGATACTCAATCACCGACAACCCGCCGTTGTAATCCGTGCTGTAAATGATTCCCTGCGCATCGACAAACACATCGCACGACTGGATCACCTGCGGGCGATTCGGTCGGGTATCCATCATCCTTGCGGGTGCTGCGGGAACCAGCGCCCCGGTCTCCACCGGCCGATACGGGTCCGAAATGTCATACGCCCTCACGCCCGCATTCTGATACGTGGCAAAAATCAGCGTTGAGCTGACAAAGCTCCCAGGACGGTTTTCGTGCAGGTTGTGCGGCCCGAAGTGCGCCCCTTTTGCCACGTAATCCCTTTCGTTCGGCTGCGGGAAGGTGGAGATGCTAACGGGGTTCGACGGCTCGCGAATATCAAACAGCCAGATGTGTTTTTCACCATCCTCCTGATTGTCGAGCACCGCTTCGTCCAGCACCACCAGCAGATCCCGGTCCGGCAGCGGCAGCGCGGTATGGGTGCCACCCCCAAACGGTGGGCTCCAGTTGCGATGGCTGATAAGCCTCGGCTGGCTGCGATCTTTCACATCCAACAACGTCAGGCCGCCGTCGCGCCAGCTGCCGTAGGCGGTATCGCCAGCGATAATCGCGTGGTGCAACGCATAGCGTTTGCCCTCAGGCCAGTCGGGAGTTTCCCCTGCGGCCTGGTGCATCCCCGGCAGCCACCAGCGCCCGGCGACCTCCGGTTTACGCGGATCCGCCAGATCGATGGTCAGGAAGATGTAATCGGTAAAGCCGTCAATCAGCGCCGAGACGTAGGCCCAGCGCCCGCCAACGTACCAGATGCGGTGAATGCCAATCCCGTCCAGCGACAGGAAGCTGATTTCGCGCGGCTTATCCGGGGTCGAAATATCAAAAATACGCAACCCCGCGCTCCAGCCTTTGTCCTGCACGTCGCTGACCGTCTCCCCCACCTGGCGGGTGTAGTAGACCTTTTCATCCGCAAAACGGGCATCGGCAAACAGA
Source organism: Silvania sp. (assembly GCF_051656365.1). NCBI lineage: Bacteria > Pseudomonadati > Pseudomonadota > Gammaproteobacteria > Enterobacterales > Enterobacteriaceae > Silvania > Silvania sp. The sequence continues at coordinate 50,421 of NZ_JBOGBT010000088.1, forward strand.
TCCCGGGCGTTGATCACCAGCAGCAGATCGTCGTGGGCCTGCAGGTGTACGTTCCAGGTGCCGGGCGGCGCGGGCACATAGCCCACCGCTTTCGGGTTTTTCGGATCGCGCACGTCAACAATCGAAAAACCCTGTGACACCATATGGCCGATATAAGCAAAGCCGCGATGCACCATCAGCTGCACGCCATCCGGGCGACCGCCCTGATCGCTGTGGCCAATCAGCCGCATATTGCGGCTGTATTCGGGTGTGGGCAAAACACTCATTTGTTTTTCGCTTCCAGGGTCGCAAACCACGGTGCGATAAAGTCTTCGGTCTGGCCCCAGCCCGGAATGATTTTGCCCAGTGACGCCACGTTCACCGCGCCAGGCTGTGCCGACAGCAGCGCCTGCGGGATTGCTGCCGCTTTAAAGTCATAGGTTGCCGGGGTGGTTTCACCGGCAATCTTGTTGGCAATGAGACGCACGTTGGTGGCACCAATCAGCTTCGGATCCACCGCCACGCTCACTACCCACGGACTGTTCGCTTCGCGCATCAGCTGGAGATCCTGGTTAGAGATATCGATGCTGTAGAGTTTGATCTCGGTACGGCCGTTCTCTTTCAGGGCTTTATACGCGCCCTGGCTGAAGGCATCCCAGGTACCCCAGATGGCGTCGATCTTGCCTTTCGGGTATTTCGCCAGCACTGCACCCACCTTGTTGGCGGTATCGCCCTGCACGTCAGAGGAGACCGCGCCGATAGATTCCAGCTCTTTGATGCCCGGGTTCTGCTTGAGCAGTTCCTGATAGGCGGTCTGACGACGCTCCATTGGCGGGAAGCCAGCTACCCACAGCTTGATGATGTTAGCCTTGCCGTTGAAGTCTTTCACCAGCTGGCCGAACGAGAGATTGGTCAGGGAGGCGTCATCCTGCTGGGTGACGGTTACGCCCGGGATCTCGCCGTTCACGGCGGTATCAAACACGGCCACTTTGATCCCTGCATCGACCGCTTTTTTGATAAGCGCGGTGGAGTAAGGATCGCGGCCCTGAGAGAGGATAATGCCGTCGTATTTCTGGCTGATCGCCTGGTTCACGAAGTCCTGGAATTTGGCGTCATCACCGTTGCTTAAAAAGGTGCTGACCTTAAAGCCGAGCTTTTTCCCTTCCTGAATGGCACCGGAGACAAACTGGGTGGTGTTGTCGTCCGAGCCCAGGTTACGGATCACCGCAATCCGGATCTGTCCGTCATGGTTGGCAATCGCGGCCGGAACCGGTGCAGGTGTTGCGGCGTAGCCCGGTAACGATGACAGTAACCCCAGCGCAACTAAAGAGAGTGCAATTTTTTTCATTATGATTTTCCGTTGTGTTGTTAACGTTTTTGTATGTAGGTGATTGCCAGCGCAACCGCCAGCACCAGCCCTTTTATAATGTCCATCGCGTAATACGGCACCGAGAGCATCACCAGCCCGTTGGAGAGCACGCCGAGGATCACCGCCCCCACCAGCGTGCCCAGCGCATTCGGTTTACCGGAACCCGCCAGCGAAAAGCCGATCCACGCTGCTGCCACCGCATCCATCAGATAGCCACCGCCCGCATTCACCTGCGAGGAGCCAATGCGCGAGGCCAGCAGAATGCCGCCCAGACCGGCCAGCAGCGAAGCAATCACGTAAGCTGCCACCTTGTAGCGGGTGGTGCGAATGCCGGACAGACGCGCCGCCTCGGGGTTGCCACCAATGGCGTACATCCGCCGCCCGTGGGTGGTCAGCGACAGCCCCAGCTGCGCCAGTACGGTCACTGCCAGCATAATAATGACGATGGTGGGTACCTGCCCCAGCGCGCCAAACGCAGCCGGAATAACGCCTTCGGCCATGTCACCGCTCGGCAGAACCATGTTTTCGGTAATCGATCCGCCGTAGCTGTAGGTCATCGCCACGCCCTGAATCACAAACAGGCTGGCCAGCGTGGCGAGCATGTCCGGAATGCGCAGGATGACAATCAAAAAGGCGTTAAACAGCCCGACCAGGGTACAGAGCGCCAGGGTAATCAGGATCGACTCGGTGGTGCCAAAGCCGTGCCAGACGAAGAGTGAGATCACCAGCGCGTTCGCCAGCGACGCGGTCGAGCCGACCGAAAGATCAAACCCGCCGACGGTCAGCGAGATGGAGACGCCAATAGCAATCACCGTCACGATGGCGATGGAGCGCAGAATGTTGATGATGTTAAAGGGATCGAGGAAGTTCTCCGACGCCACGCCAAAAATGGCCACCAGCGCGACCACCGTCAGCAACATGCCCCATTTATAGAGAAAATCGAAAATTTGCTGACGGCCAGACGCCGCCGCAGTCACTGAAAGGGCCTTGCTCACGACGCCGTTCCTCCGGTTGAATAATAAAGTAATGTCTCTTCGCGGGCGCTTGCCCCGTCCACTTCCGCCACAATGCGCCCGTCCCACAGCACGCAGATGCGGTCGCAGAGGCCTACCAGCTCGGCGAATTCGCCCGAGGCGTAAATCACTCCTTTGCCTTCCCGCGCCAGGCCGTCGATCAGCTGGAACAGGTCGGTTTTGGCCTTCACGTCCACCCCTTTGGTAGGCTCGTCGAAGATCAGCACCTGCGCATTCCCGCGCAGCCATTTGCCAATCGCCACTTTCTGTTGATTACCGCCGGACAACCGACGCAGTACCTGCCCCGGGCCGCGCGTACGCACGCCGACCCGGGCAATCACCTCTTCCGCCCAGCGCCACGCCTGACGGTGGCCGAACAGGCTCCAGCGCGAGAACGTGTTATCGGCGCTGACGGCCAGGTTCATGCTTACCGGCTCATCGATAAAAATGCCCTCTTTGCGCCGCTCTTCCGGCACCAGCGCCAGTCCGCGCAGTACCGAATCCGCCGGGTCCCGCGGTTTCCAAGGCTGCTGGTTCAGTTCGCCCTTCGCTACCCGACTTTTGCTGGCACCAAACAGCGCTTTGCAGAGTTCCGTTTTCCCGGCCCCCGCCAGCCCGGCAATCCCGAGGATTTCGCCTTTGCGCAGGTGCAGGGAGATATCCTTCAGCAGCCCTTCGTCATGCAATCCCTCTACGCGGAGCAGGGTTTCATCACTGTAGGCCGGGCGTGCAGGCGGATAGATATCGCTCAACTCGTGGCCGAGCATCTTCTCGACAATCGCCTCGCCGCTCAGCTCGGCCATCGGCCCGGACTCAATCATCTTGCCGTCGCGCAGCACGGTTAAGGTGTCGCAGATCGCTTTCAGCTCATGAATGCGGTGCGAGATAAACACCACCCCAATCCCCTGCTGCTGCAAACGACGCACCACCGCGAACAGCCGTTCGCTCTCATGAGCGTCCAGCGGCGCGGTGGGTTCATCCAGAATGAGAAAACGACAGTGATGGGAGAGCGCCCGCGCCAGCAAAATCTGCTGCTTTTCGGCCAGCGAGCAGCTGTCGATGGAGCGGCGCACGTCGAGAGTGACGTCCAGCTGCGCCAGCGCCTGACGGGCCTGCTCGCGCACGGTACCCCAGCGGTAGCGATGTCCCGGCTGCGCCAGATGGTCGAGCATGATATTTTCGGCAATACTGAGGCCGGGGATCAGCGCCACGTCCACTTCCTGCTGCACCAGATGAATGCCCAGCCGTTTGGCATCGACCGGTTCGCGAATGGCGACCGGCTGATTGTTAATGCTGATTTCGCCTTCATAGCGCGCGTGCGTGCCGCACAGCACCGCCATCAGAGTGGATTTCCCGGCACCGTTCGCGCCGGTGAGCGCGTGAACCGATCCGCCCGTCAGCGTAAAATCGACGCGCGACAGCGCCTGAAAGCCCGAAAAGGCCAGGCTGATGCCACGCATCTCGAGGCGACTGGTTATCATCCGCCGTGATCCCTATGATTAATCTTTTGATTTATAGAATTTTTCACAGCCGGGTCTGGCTGGCAACGACAGAAAAAGCATAAGATAAAGCAAAATAATATTAGCCATCCGGATGTCCAGACATAACATCAGGTTAGCGCTTCGCAAAAAGGACAACAACATGAGCAACACTGATATCCGCGTCGTTCCCGGCCCGGCCAACTACTACTCCCACGCCGGGGCCCTTGCCCGCCTGCACGATTTCTTTACCCCGGAGCAACTCGACCGCGCGGTGTGGATCTACGGTGAACGCGCCATTGCCGGTGCACAACCCTTCCTGCCAGAGAGCTTCCATGCAGAGGGGGCAAAACGGCTGCTGTTTACCGGCCACTGCAGCGAGCACGACGTCAACCAGCTGGCGCAGGAGGCCGGAAGCGATCGCAGCGTGGTGATTGGCGTCGGCGGTGGCGCCCTGCTGGATACGGTTAAAGCGGTGGCGCGGCGTCTGGGGCTGCCGGTGGTGGCGATCCCGACCATCGCGGCGACCTGCGCGGCGTGGACCCCGCTGTCGGTGTGGTACAACGATGCCGGGCAGGCGCTGCATTTTGAAATTTTTGATGACGCCAACTACCTGGTGCTGGTCGAGCCTGAGATTATCCTCAACGCCCCGGCGGAATACCTGCTGGCGGGGATCGGCGATACGCTGGCGAAGTGGTACGAAGCGGTAGTGCTGGCCCCGCAGCCTGAAAACCTGCCCCTGACGGTCCGGCTCGGAATTAACGGCGCGCTGGCGATCCGCGACGTGCTGCTGGAACAGAGCGAGCAGGCGCTGGCCGACCAGGCGCGCGGTGAGGTGACGCAGGACTTTCGCGACGTGGTGGATGCCATTATCGCCGGTGGAGGCATGGTCGGCGGGCTCGGCGAGCGCTACACCCGCGTGGCCGCCGCGCATGCGGTGCATAACGGTTTAACCGTGCTGCCGCAGACCGCCCCGTTCCTGCACGGCACCAAAGTGGCGTACGGCATTCTGGTCCAGAGCGCCCTGCTCAACCAGGACGACGTGTTGAACGAACTGGTGGCGGCGTACCAGCGATTCAACCTGCCAACCACCCTGCGCGCGCTGGAAGTGGACATCCACAACCGCGAGGAACTGGATAGAGTCATCGCCCATACCCTGCGTCCGGTGGAGTCGATTCACGCCCTGCCGATCCCGCTCACAGCGGATGTTCTGCGCGCCGCATTTGAGAAAGTGGAAAACCTCACCCGCTAAGCGCATTGACGCCGGGCAAGCGCCTTCTATACCTAATGAGGGTTCTCACCACTCTCTAACGAGGTCATCATGCAGATCGATTTAACAGGTAAGAAGGCGCTGGTTACCGGCGGCAGCCGGGGCCTGGGCCGCGCCATCGCGCTGTCGCTTGCTCAGGCGGGCGCTGATGTGGTTATCACCTATGAAAAATCCGCCGACAAAGCCCAGGCCGTGGCGGATGAAATTACGGCTCTTGGGCGACAAAGCGCGGCGATTCAGGCCGACAGCGCCAGCGCGCAGGCCATTCAGGATGCCGTCACGCACGCGGCGCGCACCCTCGGCGGGCTGGATATTCTGGTCAACAATGCCGGGATTGCGCGCGGGGGTCCGCTGGAAGCGATGACGCTGGCGGACATTGATGCGCTGATCAACGTCAACATCCGTGGGGTAGTGATTGCCACCCAGGCTGCACTCGCGCATCTCTCCGAGGGCGGGCGCATCATTAATATCGGCAGCTGTCTGGCAAACCGCGTGGCCCAGCCCGGCATCTCTGTCTATTCGATGACCAAATCTGCACTCAACTCCCTGACCCGTGGTCTGGCGCGCGATCTGGGCCCGCGCGGCATCACGGTAAACCTGGTGCATCCTGGCCCGACCAACAGTGATATGAACCCGGAGGACGGCGAGCAGGCCGACTCTCAGCGTCAGCTCATTGCCACCGGGCATTACGGCCAGCCGGAAGATATCGCCGCAGCGGTGACGTTTCTGGCCAGCCCCGCCGCCGGGCAGATCTCCGGCACCGGGCTGGATGTCGACGGCGGGCTGAATGCCTGAAGCCTGATCGCATCTTTTATGTCCGCCTCTGTCGCCCGACAGAGGCGCTTTCGCGCCGCCTCGACGGTTGAGGTTTTGCCGCTTTCGCCGGTTTGATCCCCGCTCTACAGTACCCCATAAGACATTCGGAATTTATCTAATAGTCTTATTATTTCCTTATATTTCGTGTGGGCGTACAGTGGAGGTACGGATGGAGATTGTCTGGTCAAAAACCGCAGAGAAGCAATTTTCTAAAATCGATAGTCGGTATCAGAAGCGCATTAAGTCAAGGCGGGAAACAATGGATGACGCCGCCGCACCTGTCGCGGATATTAAGAAATTATCCTCATCCGAAAACCACTATCGATTGCGAATAGGTGACTACAGAGTCATCTACACATTAGCGTATCAGCAGAGTAATACCTGCCACGTTGTGTCAGTTAAACGTCGAACAACCACCACCTATCTTCACGAGGAGCATACGAAATATGACTGTTCAGATAATTAAGGATGAAGAAGGAAAAGCGCAATATGCCGTCATTCCGTACAGTGATTATTTTCGCATGCGCTTAGCCATGCTGGATTATGACGACGATGACGAGAGCGAATGGGAAGACATCCCCTACGAATCAGATATCTATGACAACGTGGGTTTGCCGGGAGAAGTCTGTAACCTGATGCACAGCGAAAATGTCAGCCTACAGGCCGCCTGGCGCATTCACTGCGGCTTATCCCAACAGGACGTCGCCGACAAACTGGGCATCAGCCAGTCCGCCGTGTCACAGCTTGAGGCGGTAGATTCTCGTCCGCAAAAACGCACCCGTGAAAAACTGGCCGCCATTTACGGCTGTAAGCAGGAACAGATCAGTTTGTATTTACCGAAAGAGGGTTAACAGCACTTCGCGCCGCCCTTGCCGCCATAGCGCGCTTCCTGGCGCTCGCGGAAGAACTCCTCGTAGGTCATTGGAGCCTGGTCAGGGTGGGTGATGCGCATATGCTCGACATAGTTATCGTAGTCCGGCACACCAATCATCATTTTGGCCGCCTGGCCTAAGTATTTACCGGCTTTTGACAGGGTATCGAACATAAGGTTACGTCTCGTATTTATCCCCTCTCCCCGCTGGGGAGAGGGTTAAGGTGAGGGATTAATGCGCCCTTTTCACCTGGGTCACAATCTCTTGATAGTTAGCAGGCATCGGCTCATACGGCGTCTCTTTCGCGGTTGGCTTGTCCTGTTTCAGGGCCGCCAGGGCCGTCTTCACAGAGTACAGCGCCAGCACCACAACCACCACCATAAAGAAGATGGTCAGCCCGGCATCCAGACGGTTGTTGAACACCAGCTGTGACAGCTGTGATTTCGTATACTGCGCCGGAATGTTGCCGCTGTCGATCATCGCCTGGAACTTGTTGGCGATCGCGAGGAAGCCCACTTTGGCATCGGCGCTAAAGGCCTTCTGCCAGCCGGCGGTCAGGGTACAGATCAGCAGCCAGGAGGTCGGTACCAGCGCCACCCAGGCGTAGCGTTGCCGCTTCATCTTGAACAGCACCACCGCACAAAGCATCAGCGCCATCCCGGCCAGCATCTGGTTAGCGATACCGAACAGCGGCCACAAGGTGTTGATACCGCCCAGCGGATCGACCACCCCCTGATGGAGGAAGTAACCCCAGGCCAGCACGCACAGCGCCGTCGCCAGCAGGTTGGCCGGCAGCGATTCGGTGCGTTTCAGCCCCGGAGAAATCACCCCCAGCAGATCCTGCAGCATAAAGCGCGCCGCACGGGTTCCCGCATCCACCGCCGTCAGGATAAACAGCGCCTCGAACAGAATGGCGAAGTGATACCAGAAGGAGACGTCCATCAGCCCGCCCAGCGCGCCGTGCAGAATGTAGGCCATCCCTACCGCCAGGGTCGGCGCACCGCCCGCACGGGAGATAATCGACTGCTCGCCCACTTCGTTGGCAATCTGGGTCAAGGTTTCCGGGGTAATGGCAAAGCCCCAGCCGCTGACTACCTGCGCCGCAGACGCCACTACATCCACCGTTCCGGCCGGAGCCAGCACCGCAATCGGGCTGTTCATCGCAAAGTAGACGCCCGGATCGATAATACAGGCCGAGACCAGCGCCATAATGGCGACGAAGGACTCCATCAGCATGCCGCCGTAGCCGATAAAGCAGGCCTGGTTCTCATTCGCCAGCATCTTCGGCGTGGTGCCGGAAGCGATCAGCGCATGGAAGCCAGACACCGCGCCACAGGCGATGGTGATAAACAGGAACGGGAACATGCTCCCGGACCAGACCGGGCCCGTGCCGTCAATAAACTTGGTCAGCGCAGGCATGGTCAGGGTTGGGCGCATGATCAGAATCCCGATCGCCAGCCCAATGATGGTGCCGATTTTCAGGAAGGTAGAGAGGTAATCGCGCGGCGCCAGCAGCAGCCATACCGGCAGCACCGCGGCGACAAAGCCATAGCCCACCAGCATCCACGTGAGCTGCACGCCGGTATAGTCAAAGTACGGCGCCCAGGTTGGGCTCTCAGCTACCCAGCCGCCCGAGATAATGGCGAAGATCAGGAAGAACAGGCCAATCACCGACACTTCACCGATGCGCCCCGGACGCAGATAGCGAATATAGACGCCCATAAAAATCGCCAGCGGGATGGTAAAGGCCACGGTGTAGGTTCCCCACGGGCTGTGGGTCAGGGCTTTCACCACGATCATCGCCAGTACCGCGAGGATAATCACCATAATCATGAAGCAGGCCACCAGCGCAATCACCCCGGCGGTCGGGCCCATCTCCTCTTTCACCAGCTCGCCGAGCGAACGCCCGTCGCGGCGGGTAGAGACGAACAGCACCATAAAGTCCTGCACCGCACCGGCCAGCACTACGCCGGCGAGGATCCAGATCATCCCCGGCAGATAGCCCATCTGCGCGGCAAGCACCGGCCCGACCAGCGGTCCGGCCCCGGCGATGGCGGCAAAATGGTGACCGAACAGCACTTTTTTGTCGGTCGGCACATAGTCCAGACCGTCGTTATGCCGCACCGCAGGCGTCATGCGCGTGGCGTCAACCGCGAGCACGTTATGAGCAATAAACTTCCCGTAAAAGCGATAGGCAATCAGATAAATACAGACTGCGGCAACCACTATCCACAGCGCATTAATCTGTTCCCCGCGATTAAGGGCGATATAGCCCAACGCAAAGGCCCCCACCACGGAGAGCGCAGCCCAGATGAGGTATTTCCCTGAATTAATCATTTTATGGTTTCCATCATCGCAGAAGTGAGATGTTACATTTTGTATCTATAACACTCGCTTAAGATTTAACAACTCAACTACACACAAAAGCAGACATCCAACCAGTCATTTACATAACATTGTTAAGCCGATCACTTTCACCCTGAACGCGGCTCCCGACACCCGCTCTCCAGCTCACACTTCGCGCAAATTCTCCCTTACCCATCATTACAGAATGATTTACATCAGTTTTTTTATGGGTAATCCCACCAGAATGACCGTGCAAGACCACACATTTAACAAGGAAATGAAAATGAAAAGTTCACACCCTGAGGAGTACAAGGTGGGGCCAGGCGCGTATTTTGCGCTGGCCTTTGCAGCGGTCTTTTTCTCCGGCCTGTTAGGCGGAAAAGAGTGGTACGGCGTATTTGATTTCACCACACTGAACGGCGCATTCGGCAAGGTGGTCAGTAAAGCCAGCCTGGACGATGGCACTTTAACGACTGCCACCAGCGCCTTTCGCGGCACCGGCGGCAGCGGCGCGATGGACGGCTTTTTGTTCGCGCTTGGGCTGATCCCGGCGGTGATGTTTGCCCTCGGGATGATCAACGTGCTGGAGCATTACGGGGCCCTACGTGCCGCCCGCAAGCTACTGACGCCGCTGCTGCGCCCGCTGCTGGGGATCCCTGGCACCACTGGGCTTGCGATGATTGGCAGCCTGCAAAGCACCGACGTGGGCGCGTCCCTGACCCGCAACCTCGCCGATGAAGGGCAAATCACCGAGAACGAAAAAGATGTCTTCGCCATGTTCCAGTTCTCGGCCGGGGCGATGATTACCAACTTCTTCTCGTCCGGCGCGATTCTCTTCACCCTGATAGCCGTCGACGGCACAGCGGCGGTGCCCACCTCCATTGGGGCCTGCATCGCGGTGATGTTTATCATGAAAATCGTCGGCGCAAACATGATGCGCCTGATCGTGAGATTCCAGACGAAAGCTCCGGCCACTAACCCGGCAAAAGGAGAAGCCTGATGAGCGCCCCGCAATCGAACCCCGTTATTACCGATGTTTTTGTCGAAGGCGCCCGCAAGGGCTGGAGCATCGCCACCAGCAGCACCCTGCCGAACGTGGTGATGGCCTTTATTATCATCAAAGCGCTGGAGATCACCGGCGCGCTGAAAGGCCTGGGGCTGATATTCGCTCCACTGATGGGGTTGTTTGGCCTGCCAGGCGAAGCCGCCGCAGTGCTGATTGGCGGCTGGATGTCGATGGGCGGTGGGATTGGCGTTGCCATCGGCCTGTTTGATAAAGGCATACTGACCGGTGAGCACCTGGCGATCCTCGCCCCGGCCATCTACCTGATGGGCTCGCAGGTGCAGTATCTCGGGCGCATTCTGGGGGTAATTGGCACCCGCGCCACCCGTATTCCATTGATGATCGGCATTTCGGTTATCAACGCCTTCTTAGCCATGCTGCTGATGCGCATTATTCTCTGAAAAAGGACGTCCCCATGAATCTTGAACACTACATCGATGAACTGAAAATGCTGGTCAACGTCGACTGCGGCACCAAAACCCTCGACGGCGTCGCCAGGGTCGCAGGCATTATGCAGCGCCTCTGGCAGGCCGAAGGCTGGCACACTGAACAGATTGATTTGGGCGATAAGGTCGGCCCCGGCGTGTTGGTCACCAACACGCCGCCGGCCGACCGCTTTGACGTGCTGCTGGTCGGCCATCTGGACACCGTCTTTGCCCCCGGTACCGTGGCGCAGCGCCCGCTGAGTCAGGATGAGACGCGTCTGTACGGCCCCGGCGTCTCGGACATGAAAAGCGGCCTGCTGAACATTCTGTGGGCAATGCGCGGACTGGATGCGGCAGATAACGCACGGCTGTCGATAGCGGTAGCGATGAACCCCGACGAAGAGACCGGTTCCGTGTACTCCCACCACTGGATTGGCGAGCTGGCGAAACGGTCCCGCTGCGTGCTGGTGTGCGAAGCCGCACGCGCCGACGGATCGCTGGTGAAAGCGCGTAAAGGGATGGCGGGTTACACGCTCGAATTCAGCGGCGTGGCGGCCCATGCCGGCAACGATCCGGAGAAAGGCCGCTCGGCAATCGTGGCCCTCGCCCACAGTATTCTGGCTATCAACGGCTTAACGGATCTGGCGCGCGGCACCACCCTGAACGTCGGGGTGATAAGCGGCGGCAGCGCGGGCAACGTGGTGGCAGACAGCGCCACTGCCGAACTCGACGTCCGTTTCTGGGAAAATGACGAGTGCGATCGGGTACATCAGGCACTGGCGTCTTTGTGCGCCAGGGGCTTCCTCGACGGCGTCACCACCACCCTCACCCGGGTGAATCACAAACCGGCAATGGCCGCCAGCGACGGGACGCGCGCATTGATGCAGCTGGTTGAAAAAGCAGGCAGTGAAGAAGGGATCGCCATCACCTGGCAGGCGGTGGGCGGCGGCAGCGATGCTAACCATACTGCCGCGCTGGGCATTCCTACCCTCGACGGCTTTGGCCCGACCGGGGCCGGTTTCCACAGTCCGGCTGAGTGGCTGGATAAAGCCTCCATTGAGCCGCGGATTCGGTTGTTAAAGCGGGTAGTGTCGATGCTGTAAAGGTCCCCTCACCCTAACCCTCTCCCCATAGGGGAGAGGGAACAGTCCGGTGCGGAGTTTTAGATTGTGCTCGCTCTGCTTTTCACCCTCTCCTCTTTGGAGAGAGGGAACAGTCCGGTGCGGGGTTTAAGATTGTGCTCGATCTGCTTTTCACCCTCTCCTCTTTGGGGAGAGGGCCGGGGTGAGGGGCCCAGAGCGCACAATCTCAACTTACCCCAGCACCATCGTACTTAACCGGCAGGTACAGCAGCGCCGTCCCTGCTCGTCAAACACCACGATTTCCCAGCTCTGGCTGGTACGCCCCAGGTGCAGCGGCTGACAAACGCCGCGCACCTTTCCCTGCGACACCGCGCGGTGATGGGTGGCATTCAGCTCCGTTCCCACCACGCTCTGCCCGTCACGGGTCATCAGAAAACCGGCCATCGACCCCAGCGTCTCCGCCAGTGCCGCGGACGCCCCGCCGTGAAGCAGGCCAAACGGTTGATGGGTGCGGGTATCCACCGGCATCTCGGCTTCAAGCGTGTCGTCGCCAATCTGCGTATAGACAATCCCCAGATGCGCCACCATCGTGTTCAGGCTGGTGGCGTTGAGCGCTTCCAGCGATAAATGCCGTTTCCAGATCATCTAGGCCCCCAGCGTCGAGCCGCCATCAACCACGATATCCTGCAGCGTGATGTGGCTGGCGTGGTCAGAGGCGAGGAACAGCACGGTGCTGGCGATCTCTTCGGGACGGGCGATTTTGCCCAGTGGAATGCCCAGCTTGAACTGCTCGCCAAAACCGCGAATGCGCTGCTGTTCGGCATCATCACTCACCCACAGGGTACGCTGCATGTCGGTATCGGTTGAACCCGGCGACACCAGGTTACAGCGCACGCCGCTGCCCGCCAGCTCCAGGCCGACGGTCAGCGCCAGGCTTTTCAGCGCCGCTTTCGAGGCGCCATAGGCGCTCATACCGATACGCGGCGTGTGCGCGGCATCAGAGGCGACGGTGACAATCGCCCCGCCCTGCTGACGACGGAACTGGCCCATCGTCTGCTGGAACAGGTTGAAGGCCCCGCCAACGTTGACCGCAAAAGTCTGCTGCCAGTCGTCCTGCGACAGCTGCTCGGTGGCCCCCATGCGCAAAATACCGGCGGCATTGACCAGCACATCCAGACGGGTCAGATCGTTGAGCAATCGGCCGCAGACATCAGCCACCTGCTGCGCGTCCGCCACGTTCAGCGTTTCAGTTGCAAACGGATAGCTTGCCTGCGGGAAGGCGATGTCAAAACCGGTCACCTCTGCGCCCGCTTGTGCGAAGGCCTGCGCGGTGGCGTAGCCGATGCCTTTTCCGGCCCCGGTCACCCAGACGGTTTTGCCGCTAAAATCCAGCCCGGCCATTATTTCACCTCGCGGGAGAGCAGTGCCCACCAGGCATCGAGGGTCGGGTTTTTCGCCAGCATCACAAAATCAATGTCGCCGTGCACTTTGCGCCAGCGCGCCGCCAGCGCCATCATGCGCACCGAATCCAGACCGTAGTCGATCAGGTTTTCGTCATCCATTGGCTCGTCGGACTCGTCCAGCAGCGGCAGGATCAGCGCCCGCAGCGCCGCCTTGCTGGCCGGTACCGACGGCAGCAGTTCGTCAGTCATCACCACCCGACCAGAGCGCCCGGCCACGTAGTTGAGCGACATCAGGTGCTCGTCGCGGCTGAAATCTGCCAGCGCATCGGCGACGAAGAATGGCTGGATGTCGCGCATAAAGGCGTCGGTGGCGGTGGTCATGCAGCCGATGTGGGCATACACGCCGGTGATGATCAGCTGGTCGCGACCGCTCTCTTTCAGCATCTGCTCCAGCGGCGAGCGGTGAAATGCGCTGTAGCGCCACTTCACCAGCACGGTATCGGCCTCGTCCGGGGCCAGCGCGGCCACGATGCGCTGCTGCTCCGGCGAGCGGGTCAGGCCCGGCCCCCACATGTCGTTCAGCAGGGCGCGGTCTTCATCGCTCTGCTCTTTTGGCTGGGCGGTGTAATAAACCGGGATATTGTGCTTTTTGGCATAGTCACGCAGCGCCGCGATATTGGCGACCACCTGCTCCATCATCGGGCAGTTATCGCCCCAGAAGTTGAGAAAATACTCCTGCATGTCGTGGATCAGCAGCGCCGCGCGCGCGGGCTCCAGCGCCCAGCTCACTTTATTGGTCGGGAGATCGCTTGCGCCTGGCAGCGCGTAGCCGGTTAATTTTGGAATTGCCATTGTATGCTCCTCAGCCCTGCGCCCGTTCGGCCAGCCACAGGCGTAATTGTTTTTTATCGACTTTGCCCACCGGCGTCAGCGGCAGTGCATCCAGGCACTCCACGCGATCCGGCAGTTTGAATTCAGCCACGCCCTGCTCGCGCAGGAAACGGCGCACCTCGACTGCGCGCAGGGGCTGTTTCACCACCAGATACGCGCAGCTCTTCTCGCCCAGCAGGCTGTCTTCCATGCTGACGAGGGCTGCGTGGATCACCGTCTCATGGCGCAGGAGCAGGTTTTCGATCTCTTCGGCGGCGATCTTTTCCCCGCCGCGGTTGATCTGATCTTTCTCGCGCCCCTGCACGGTAATGTATCCCTGCTCGTCGATGGCGATCAGATCCCCGGAACAGTAAAAGCCGTTCTCATCAAAGGCGCTGGCGTTGTGCTCCGGGCTTTTGTAATAGCCGCGGAAGGTGTACGGCCCGCGCGTCATCAGGCGGCCCACCTCGCCGCGCGGCAGCGGATTGCCGTGTTCATCGGCCACCCAGACTTCATCGTCCGGACACATCGGGCGGCCCTGGGTGTTGGTGATACGCTCCGGGGAATCATCCAGGGCGGTGTAGTTCACCAGCCCTTCAGCCATGCCAAATACCTGCTGGAGCTGGCAGCCGATCTCCGCCGGAATACGCGTTGCCAGGGTCGCGGAGAGTCGCGCCCCGCCCACCTGCAGCAGCTGCAACGACGCCAGTTGGGCGTTACCCGCTCCTTCGTTGATGGCCTGCAGCCACAGGCTCACTGCAGGCGGCACCAGCGAGGTGACGGTGATCTGATGCTGTTCAATCAGCGGGAAGCAGATCGTGGCGCTGGGATCGTTTGCCAGTACCACGCAGCCACCGGCCATAAACACCCCCAGCGAGCCGGGGGAGCTCATCGCAAAGTTGTGTGCCGCAGGCAGCGCATTCAGATAACGGGTATCGGCGGTAATGGCGCAGATCTCGTTACTGCGCAGGATGCTGTAGTAATAATCGTTGTGGGTGCGCGGGATCAGCTTTGGCGTGCCGGTACTGCCGCCTGAAAGCTGGAAAAACGCCACTTCATCAGCTGGCGTTGGGGTGGCGACAAAATGTTCTGACGGACGCGCAATGGCGGCTTCCAGCGCGTACTCGCCAGCATCGCCGCGCAGCAGCACGCTGCGCACAGAGCGGTGTTGACTGACAAAGGTATTCAGAAACTCATCGCCCGCAAACAGGGCGTGGGCGCGATCGGCTATCAGCAGCGTGGGTTCAATCTGCAACGCGTAGGCGTTCAGCTCGCTGCGCTGATGGCTGAAGAGCGCATTGACCGGTGCGACGCCCACCTGCAGCAGGGCAAAAAAGGTGATGTAAAACTCGGCGACGTTGCCCAACTGCACCAGCGCGGTTTCGCCACGCTTCACACCCTGCGCCTGCAGGGCTGCGGCCAGATTGTTGACGGACTGGTGGAACTGACGCCAGTTCAGGTGGCGCTCGCCGTCGACTATCGCCCGCGCGTCGCTGTCGGCGTGGCGGGTCAGAATATCGGTCAGGGGCAGATCCTGCCAGTAGCCTTTTTCACGGTAGCGTCGGGCTAAATCGTCGGGCCAGCGGGTAAAGGGAAGGGTCATGGTTAATCCTTAGTGCAAGCCAAAAACGTTCAGCATGGTGGACAGTTTGACGCCGGTTTCGCGCCACTCGGCGACCGGGGAAGAAGCAGGCACGATGCCAGCGCCGGCAAACAGGCGCACACTATTTGCGTGAATGCGCGCGCAGCGGATCGTCACCACCCACTCGCCGTTGCCTTCGCTGTCGCACCAGCCCACAATGCCGCCAAACAGTTCGCGATCGAATGGCTCCAGCTCGGCAATCAGTTCTTTCGCCGCCAGGTGCGGGAAGCCGCTCAGCGCCGGGGTCGGGTGCAGCAGACAGGCCAGCGTCAGGGCATTTTCATCGTCACGCGCCTCGCCTTCCACCGGGGTTGCCAGGTGCCACAAGGTCGGGGTGTTCACCAGCTGCGGGGAGGACGGCATGGTCAGCTGATGGCTGCGCGGGGTCAGCACCGCGTTCATCGCCTGGGTCACCAGCTCGTGTTCATGGCGATCTTTCTGCGAGGCCAGCAGCTTATTGCCCGCCTCGCGATCGAGCATGTCATCTGGCTGACGACGGGCCGAACCGGCCAGCGGCAGCGAGCTAAAATGCCCCCCCTCTTTGCGCAGCAGCAGCTCCGGGCTGGCACCGAGCAGCACGCCGCCATCTTCCAGCGGGACGTGGAAGTTAAAGCTGGCCGGGTTCTGGGCAATCAGCCTTTCCAGCAGGGCGCTGCTGTCGATGTTCTCAACGGTGGCAATATCAATCAGGCGCGAGAGCACCACTTTATTGACGCGCGGGGTGGCGGTCAGCGCCGCGGCGCGGGCGACCATATCCTCAAACGCCAGCTGGGCCGGGATCTCCGTGCGGGTTTTTACCGTCAGCGACTGCGACTGGCTGGCGTAGCGGGCAGACTGCTGGCGCGCCGGTCGGGCAAAACTCTGCCACTGCTGCGGAATAAACAGCGACGACGGCTGGCGGGTATCAAACGGGATCGCCCCCACCATGACGGGGTTGGCAATGCCGTTAGCTTTGGCGTCGGCAAAGGCCTGGGCCAACTGCTGCTGGAAGGCGCTCGCCAGTGAGTCGCCGTCCACCGCCGGGGCAGAAAAGCGGGCAAAACAGCCAGACGTGGTAAAACTGCGATAAGGCGACATAAAAAAGAAGCTGTCAGATTGCAGCGTGGTCGCGATGTGCTGAACATCCTCAGCCAGTGACGTATCCATATCATCCTCCTGAAATGATAAAAGCAGTAAGAATTATTATCATTTATATTTTCGCTCGCTAACCTAATCCCAGCGCGCGGCGCTGTCAACCGCAGACAGTGCAAGTTGTGCGACTATCGCTTGCATCCATCCGACTCATTTATGAAAATGAGAAGCATTAACCTCAACGAAAACAGGATCTCCCTTAGTGAAACTGCCTGCCGTTTGTCGTAACACCCTGCTTTTAACCGGACTTTTACTTTCAGGATTAACCTCAGCCCTTGCCGCCGACTGGCCGCGCCAGGTAACTGACAGCCACGGAAGCCATACTCTCGAGAGCAAACCGACGCGGATTGTCTCCACCAGCGTCACCCTCACCGGCTCGCTGCTGGCAATTGATGCGCCGGTGGTCGCCAGCGGAGCCACCACGCCAAATAACCGGGTGGCGGACGATCAGGGCTTCCTGCGCCAGTGGGGCGACGTCGCCAGACAGCGTCAGCTCACGCGTCTGTACATCGGTGAAGCAAGTGCTGAAGCGGTGGCCGCGCAAATGCCGGACCTGATCCTGATAAGCGCCACCGGCGGTGATTCAGCCGTGGCGCTGTACGATCAGCTCTCGGCCATCGCCCCGACGCTTATCATCAATTACGACGATAAAAGCTGGCAGGCGCTGTTAACCCAACTGGGCACCCTTACCGGGCAAGAAAGCCAGGCCGCGGCGCGTATCGCAGAATTCGATAAGCAGCTCGCACAGGTGAAGCAGAGGATTAAACAGCCGCCGCAGCCGGTGAACGCCATCGTCTATACCGCCGCCGCGCACAGCGCCAACCTGTGGACCGCCGAATCCGCGCAGGGCAAGCTGCTGCAACAGCTGGGCTTTAGCCTTGCCACCCTGCCCGCTGGATTAAACGCCTCGCAAAGCCAGGGCAAGCGTCACGACATTATTCAGCTGGGCGGCGAAAACCTGGCCACCGGGCTGAACGGCGAAGGGCTGTTCCTGTTTGCCGGGGATCAGAAAGACGTGGACGCTATCTACGCCAATCCGCTGCTGGCACACCTGCCCGCTGTGCAAAACAAGCGCGTCTGGGCGCTGGGCACCGAAAGCTTCCGTCTGGATTATTTCAGCGCGATGCGGGTGTTGCAGCGTCTTAACACACTGTTTGGCTAAGGGTATTGCCCCGGATTAAACCGGGGCAGCTTCCTGACGGAACCGACGTAACTCCGCCAAAACCCATACCAGCATCGCCCCGACAATCGCCAGCACAAAACCGCTGCTGCTGGCCGAAGCCACCGGGGTCATCATCGCCCCCAGCCCGCCCAGGATCGCCGCGCCAATCGCATCGCCGGTGACGTTCTGCGCGGTCCACAGCCCGTTAATACGCCCGAGCATCGCTTCCGGGGTCTGGGTCTGGATCAGGGTGTATTGCAACAGGGAACTCACCGCGCTCAGCCAGCCAAACAGTGCCAGACAGACCACGCCCAGCGCCCATACCGGCATCAGGCTGAACAGCCCAATTGCAATAAACGACGTAAAGGTGGCCAGCAGCATAATCATCCCCGGCCGCGCACTCTGCGCCAGGTTGCCGCTGGTCAACGCCCCCAGCGCCGCGCCAAGCGGAATGGCGGCGTACAGGAATCCAATCTGCGACACGCTCATCTGCCACTCCTGCGCCAGCGCCGGATAGAGTACGCGCACCGCGCTCGCCATCGTCAGCAGGCCACCCAGCAGGGCGATCCCGCCGATCAGCGGGCTGTTGAACAGAAAACGGATCGCCGCCAGCAAGGATTTGAGCGGATGCTCGCGCGGCTGCGGCGGAGGCGGCAGCAGCGGCAGGCGCAGCAATGTTAAGGTGGTGATAAAGGTCCCCGCGGCCGCCAGGCCGTAGTTCCAGGCCACATTGCCGGTGCCCAGCAGCAGGCCGCCGACCATAGGCGAGATAACCGACCCCAGACGCACGGTCAGCATGGTGATGGCGCCTGCCTGCATCAGATTTTCTCGCCCCACCAGCGCAGGCGTCGCCGCCAGCAGCGCCGTCACGCCAAGGGAGGCAAAAAAGCCGTCCCACAGGCCGAGGGCATAAATCGCAATTAATGAGGGCTCAGGCAGCATCGCGTTCAGACATAAGCCGACAAATCCCACCCCGCAGGTGCCACGCGCCAGCAAGATCAGCTTCTTACGCTCGTAGCGATCCGCCAGCACCCCACCGACCATCAGGCCGACAAACATCGCCCCGCCGGTTAAGGTGACGGCAAGCCCCACCAGCCAGCTGGAGCCGGTCATCATCTGGATCTGTACCGGCACGGCAACGCCCAGCAGGCCAAGCGAAAGGATGGAGATAAAGCGGGCGATAAAGACGGCGCGGAACGCCGGGTGGGTCTTCAGCAGGCTCAGATTAAGCAGCCAGGATTGTCGGGTCATTACAAAGCCTTAGAGCCTATTCCAGTAGGCGTCATAGTCGCAGCCAGTTTGAACACGGACAGCGCGCAGCAACCGGAACGTACATGTCGTACGTGAGGATTGCGAGCACTGCCCTGGTTCAAAATGGCAAGTAAAATAGCCTAATGGGATAGGCTCTTAATGGTTTCTTTTATACCAATTCAATGGCCGCACATGCTAACATAGCCAAATAAGATAGATAACGATAATTACTATCATTATCAAATCATGGACGTTGCTATGTCGTACTCCTCTTCCGCGCCACGCGCCCTTGCCGTGCCCGGTTTACTGTTACTGCTCCTCCTTGCGATCGCCCTCAGCCTGCTGGTGGGCGCTAAACCGCTGCCGCTTTCCGTGGTGGTGGATGCCTTTTCTGCCACCTGTCAAAGCGCTGACTGCACCATCGTGCGGGATGCCCGCCTGCCGCGAACCCTTGCCGGACTGTTGGCCGGGGCGGCACTGGGCCTTGCCGGGGCGCTGATGCAAACCCTGACCCGCAACCCGCTGGCCGATCCCGGTATTCTGGGCGTCAACGCGGGGGCCAGCTTCGCCATCGTGGTGGGTGCGGCGCTGTTTGGTTTCTCCTCCCCCAGCGAGCAGCTGGTGATGGCGCTCTGCGGTGCCTTTGCCGCCTCGCTGCTGGTGGCCTTTACCGGCAGCCAGGGCGGCGGCCAGCTCAGCCCGGTGCGCCTGACCCTGGCGGGCGTGGCGCTTGGCGCGGTGCTCGACGGCCTCTCCAACGGCATCGCTCTGCTCAATCCGGACGTTTATGACCAGCTGCGCTTCTGGCAGGCGGGCTCGCTGGATATCCGCACCCTGCAAACCCTGCAGGTGGTGAGCGTACCGGTACTGATTGCCGCCGCCGTGGCGCTGCTGTTAAGCCGGGCGCTCAACAGTCTGAGTCTCGGCAGCGACACCGCCACCGCGCTGGGCAGCCGGGTCGCGCGCACCCAGCTCACCGGATTACTGGTCATCACCGTGCTGTGCGGCAGCGCCACGGCGGTGGTCGGCCCCATCGCCTTTATCGGCCTGATGATGCCGCACATGGCCCGCTGGCTGGTGGGAGCCGATCACCGCTGGTCCCTGCCGGTGACCCTGCTTGCCACCCCTGCCCTGCTGCTGTTTGCCGATATTATTGGCCGCCTGCTGGTGCCCGGCGAGCTGCGCGTCTCGGTGGTCAGCGCCTTTATCGGCGCCCCGGTACTGATTTTCCTGGTGCGCCGTAAGCGCGGAGGTGCCCTGTGATGGCCCCTTCCCGCCGTTTAGTCTGGAGCTGCCTGCTGCTGGTGCTGGTGAGCCTGGGCGTGGCAATCATCAGCCTGCGAAGCGGCGCCGTGACGCTCGATTTCAGCCAGGTCTTTAATGCCCTGACCGGCAGCGCACCGCGCAATATCACCCTGGTGGTGACCGAATGGCGCTTGCCGCGAGTGATGATGGCCCTGCTGGTGGGGGCTGCGCTGGGGATCAGTGGAGCGATTTTCCAGTCGCTGATGCGTAACCCGCTCGGCAGTCCGGACATCATGGGCTTTAACACCGGGGCCTGGAGCGGCGTGCTGGTGGCGATGGTGCTGTTTGGTCAGCATCTGACGGCCATCACCCTGGCGGCGATGGCGGGCGGGATCCTGACTTCGCTGGTGGTCTGGGCGCTTGCCTGGCGCAACGGAATCGAAACCTTCCGCCTGATTATTATCGGCATCGGGATGCGCGCGATGCTGATGGCATTTAATACCTGGCTGCTGCTGCGGGCATCGCTCGAGACCTCGCTCTCTGCCGGGCTGTGGTTCGCGGGCTCGCTCAACGGCCTGACCTGGGCCAAAACCCTGCCCGCCGCACCGCTGATCCTGCTGATGTTTGTCTGCGCACTGCTGCTGGTGAAACGCCTGCGTCTGCTGGAAATGGGCGACGACAGCGCCTGCGCGCTGGGCGTCGGCGTTGAGCGTTCACGGCTGATGCTGATGCTGGTGGCGGTCGTCCTCACCGCCGCCGCGACCGCCATCGCCGGGCCGATCTCCTTTATCGCGCTGGTGGCACCGCACATTGCCCGCCGTCTGAGCGGCACCGCCCGCTGGGGATTAACCCAGTCGGCGCTGTGCGGGTCACTGCTGCTGCTGGCCGCCGATCTCTGCGCCCAACAGCTGTTTATGCCTTATCAACTTCCGGTGGGCGTGGTGACGGTCAGCCTTGGCGGGATCTACCTTATCGTCTTGCTTGTTCAGGAGTCCCGCAAGAAATGACACACATCGCAACCCGCCTGCGCGGCGACGATTTAACCCTTGGCTACGGCAAAAAAATCGTGGCCGAGAACCTGCAGGTGGCGATACCCGACGGCCACTTTACCGCCATTATCGGTCCCAACGGCTGCGGCAAGTCGACGCTGCTGCGCACCCTGAGCCGCCTGATGACGCCCATCCACGGCAACGTGTTTCTCGATGGGGAGCAGATCCAGCGCTTCAACAGTAAAGAGGTAGCGCGACGGGTCGGGCTGCTGGCACAAAACGCCACCACGCCGGGGGACATTACCGTGCAGGAGCTGGTAGCACGCGGACGCTATCCCCACCAGCCGATGTTTACCCGCTGGCGCAAAGAAGATGAAGCGGCGGTCACCCAAGCCATGCAGGCCACCGGTATCACCTCGCTGGCGGCGCAGAGCGTCGATACCCTGTCCGGCGGACAGCGCCAGCGCGCGTGGATTGCGATGGTGCTGGCGCAGGAAACGTCGATTATGCTGTTGGACGAGCCGACCACCTGGCTGGACATCAGTCATCAGATCGATCTGCTGGAGCTGTTAAGCGACCTGAATCGCACCCAGGGATACACGCTGGCAGCGGTGCTGCACGACCTCAACCAGGCGTGCCGCTATGCCACCCACCTGATTGCCCTGCGCGAGGGTAAGATTGTGGCCGAGGGTGCGCCAAAAGAGATTGTGACCCCAGATCTGATCGAGCGGATCTACGGGATGCGCTGCATGATTATTGACGATCCGGTGGCGGGTACGCCGCTGGTGGTGCCGCTGGGGAAACGTGCGGTCTGATCCCCTCACCCCGGCCCTCTCCCCAAAGGGGCGAGGGTGAAAAGACAGCTCCGTGCGATCCTCTCTCCCCAAAGCAGCAGGATGAAAAGACGGCTCCGTGCGATCCCCTCTCCCCTATGGGGAGAGGGTTAGGGTGAGGGGAAACTACCCCAGAATCCCCTTCAGCACCGGTCCAATCGTCTCAAACGCCTGCGGGGAAATGATATCCACGTGGGCGCAATCCTGACGGTACACCTCCAGCTCCCCGACCCATGGTGCCCAGGCGACCTGAGGATCCACCGTTCGCGTGCGTTCGGCAACAAACAGCGTGGCTTTGCCGTCAAACCTGGCACTGTGGGCCGTGGTCAGCAGACGCACTGCATCGGCGTAGTTGCCTTCAATTGCCGTGAACAGCTCGCTGGAGGCCTGCCCCTGCTGGGCGGCAATAAACGCCTGTCGCTCACGTTCAATCTCAGCCAGAACTGCCGGATCGAGTCCGTTGGCCTCTTTTTCGCTCCAGTTTTGCGTCTCCGGCGGCCAGGTATCCAGCAGGCCGAGGAAGGCCACCGCTTCACCCTGTTCGCGCAGACGCGCGGCAATACCCTGTGCCAGCGTCCCACCCAGCGAGTAGCCAAACAGGTAATACGGCCCCTGCGGCTGCTGAGCTAAGAGCGTCGCCAGATGCTCATCGATCACCGCATCCAGCGTGGCGCACTGCTGCATCGGGCCCGTTGGTCGCGGCGACTGAATACCCGTAATCGACCAGCGCGGGCTGAGGTAGCGGGCCAGCACGCTGAACTGCCAGGCAAAACCGGAGGCCGGATGGAAGCAGAACAGCGTTGGGCCGTCACTTTCGCGCAGCGGCAGAATGGTCTCGTAACCCAGGCGCTGGGCCTGCTCGTCGCTCATCCCTGATGCCAGTAAGGCGCTCAGTTTACGCACCGTCGACGCCACCATTACCTGACCGGGCGTGACCTGGCGGGCAAAGTGGCGGCTCAGGCTGGCGGCAAGACGCATCGCCAGCAGCGAGTGACCGCCGAGGGCGAAGAAATCGGCCTCGATATCGTTGATCTCACAGCCAAGCAGCGTGGAAAACGCCGCCGCAATTGCGTGTTCCGCTTCGCTTTCCGGCGCACGTCCTGGGGTTTTAACGGTCAGTTCCGGCAGCGGCAGCGCCTTGCGATCCAGCTTACCGTTGGCGCTGAGCGGCAGGTCGCTGAGTTGCAGCAGCACCACCGGCACCATATGCGGCGGCAGCTGGGTTTTCAGCTCCGCCAGCAGCGCGTCGCGATCCAGCGGCAGGCCGGACTCAGAGACGAGGTAGCCCACCAGCTGGCGGGCATCGCCGCCGGTGGCTGTCGCCTGGTTAATCACGCAGGCATGAGTCACCGCCTGCGCCACGTCCGGCAGGGCCAGCATCGTCCGGTCGATTTCGCCCAGCTCAATGCGCTGACCACGAATTTTTAGCTGATCGTCGCTGCGACCCAAATACTCTACCGCGCCGTTGTCCAGCCAGCGGGCCACATCGCCCGTGCGATACATGCGCTCACCGGGGGCAAACGGATCGGCAATAAAGCGACTGGCGGTCAGATCCGGGCGGCCAAGATAGCCCTGCGCCAGCTGAATGCCGGTGAGATACAGATCGCCCGCCACACCGAACGGCACCGGGCGCATCATTGCGTCCAGAATGCGCAGGCCGGTGTTCCACAGCGGGAAACCAATCGGCACACTGTTGCCCTCGACGGCGGCCAGTTCCGGGCCATATGCCGGATACCAGCTGACGTCCACCGCCGCTTCGGTCGGGCCATACAAATTATGCAGCGCCACCTGGGTGAGCTGTTCCCACTCGCGACACAGCCCGGTCGGCAGGGCTTCGCCGCTGCAGAACACCTGTTTCAGGCTGGCGCAGCAGGCCGCATTTTCCGGCGTCAGCGAGGCGACAAACGCCGCCAGCATCGATGGCACAAAGTGGGTGGTGGTTACGCCGTACTGCGCAAAGAATGCCTGCATCGCCAGCGGATCGCGGTGCGCCTCCGGCTCGGCCATCACCAGCTTCGCACCGGCGATGAACGGCCACCAGAACTCCCACACCGATACGTCAAAACTGCACGGCGTCTTTTGCGCCACCACATCCTGTGCAGTGAGCGGATAGTGGTTTTGCATCCACAGCAGGCGGTTGACGATGGCGGTTTGTCCGACCATCACCCCTTTCGGGCGGCCGGTGGAGCCAGAGGTAAAGATGATATAGGCGGTCTGTTCCGGCGTGCTCAGGTGCAGCGGTTCGCTACCCAGCGCAGGTAATAGTGTGTTGTAACTAAAGCTGGCCAGCGGAAGATGGCTAAAGCGCGCGAGCTGGTCGTCGGTGGCGATCAGCAGCGACGGCTTCGCATCCTCGAGCATCATCTGCAGGCGGTCGTCGGGATACCCGGTGTCCAGTGGCAGCCACGCGGCCCCCGCCTCGACGATGGCATGCAGCGCCAGGGTCAGGAACACCGAACGCGGCAGCGCCACCGCCACGCTGTCGCCGGGTTTGACGCCGCGTGCACGCAGGAGCGTCGCCAGAGCCACCACCTGCTCGCGCATCTGGCGATAGGTCAGGTTGTACTGGGCATCAGCCAGCGCCGGGGCGTCCGGGGTTTTCGCAGCCTGCTCCGCTACCAGCGTGCTCAGGGTGGTGAGCGGCAGCGGGACCGCAGTCTGGTTGATGTTCTCCAGCAGTCCGTACTCGTCATCAGAGAGAGTTTCCGCCTCGCCGCAGCGCAGGTCGCTGTTGGCGGCAAACTGGGCCAGCAGGGCATGCAGGCGTTCGACATGGCGCACCAGAGCGGCCTCATCGTAACGCTGTTTGTTGGCGAGGATCTCAATGCTCAGCCCGCCCTGTTCGTCCGGGAATAGCGCCATTTCGAGATCATTCACCGGACCGGTCGCCAGGGTATGCGTCACCGCCTGTACGCCGTCGAGATCCAGCTGGTAATCGAACACTTTGACGTTAAACACCGGGCCAAACAGCGCTTCATCCCGGGCAGCTCCCCCGCTGTCGCGAACGATCTGCTCGGCGTCGTAACGCTGGTGGCGGCGCATTTTTTTCATCTGTCCGGCCAGCCGCTGGGCCAGCTCCGGCAGGGTTTCCTGCGGGTTGATGTTCACGGCCAGCGGCAGCACGTTGAGCACCGGGCCGGTGGCGGTCAGCGCCGCAGAACCCATTCGGCGCATAAAGATAAAACCGGCAGCATAATCAATGCGCCCGGTCAGACGGGCGAGCCACAGGGCCACCAGCGCCAGGGCCAGATCGGTTGGCTGGGTCTGGCTGGCATGGGTCAGCTTGCTGAATGCGCGGCGGTCAGCAGTCAGCTTCAGGCGCAGAATGTCAGTGGTGGCAGCGCGTCCCGGCAGCGGTGCGCTGGAGAGCGACACCGGCGGCGGCAGATGTTTGCGCTGCTCAGCCCAGAATGCGCCATCCCGGGTATAAGCCTCGCTGTCGCGGTAGCGCTGATACTCTTCCACCACTTCGGCAAACGGGGTAAACGGGGACGCTGGCGTGGTTTCGCCTTGCGACCAGGCGCGGTAAATAGCCACGATCTGGCGGGTAATGGTCGGGAAACTGAAGCCATCCACCACTAAATGGTGATAGCGCTGATACCAGTACCAGCGGTTATCCGCCACCTGAATCAGCAGATGGAAGGCCAGCGGCTGCCCGCTGTCGACGCGCAGATTCTGGTTGAGATCGGCGTGCATTGTCGCCAGCGCGGCACTGTGCGGATCGGCGTCGGCACGCAGATCGACAATCTGCGGCTCCGGCAGTTGGAACGCGTCGTCCACCCACTGCCAGATTTCGCCGTTATCTTCGGCAAAACGGGTGCGCAGGGTATCGGCCTGCATCATGCCCGCCACCACCGCTTTCGCCAGCAGCGGGGCGTCAAGCGGGCCGTTCAGCTCGACGTAATGCGCCACACTCCAGGCATTGGGCAGGTCGGAAAGCTGTTCCGCCATCCAGATCCCCGGCTGGGCGGCAACGAGAGGATGTTGTGCGCTCATGATTTCACCTGTGCAAAATGGGCCGGGATAAGGGTTTGCCAGTGGGCGACAAGCCACTGCTGACACGCCTCCTGCGACTGCGGCTCGCACACCACGCGCCAGCCGTCGGGCAAGGCGCACTGCTGCGGCCACAGGCTGTACTGCTGCTGACCGTTTTGCACAATGGCGAACAAACCCTGCGGATCGTCGAAGGGGTTACTGAATTCCATACCAGACTCCGTTATTGAATAAGCGGCTGCCAGAGAGTCATCAGCCCCTGCGTCAGCCCTCCCCGCCAGCAAAGTGCATCATGTCCACCGTCAACCGGACGCCAGACAACCGGCGGCTGCGCGTGCTGTAGTTCGGCATACAGCGCCTGAGCGGCGCGGTAAATCAGCGGTTCACGTCGTCCCGCCTCCAGCACGATGCGCAGGCCCTGCACCGACAGGTTTTGGTTTTTAAGCTGTTCGATAATCACGCCGTCCTGGTTCGCGCCGCGATGCGGCCACCAGAAGGAGCCCGACTGGCTGAGCACACAGCCAAAGCGCTGGGGCCAGTTTAGCCCGGCGTACAGCGCGGAGAGGCCGCCAAAGCTCTGCCCTGCCACCACCGTGCGGTCGGCGCGGTCGCTGAACGGGGCGAGTGCATGAATTTTTGGCAAAAGCTCTTCCTGCACCGCCAGCCAGAAGTCGGGGTTACAGGGCAGCTCGCGGCTACGGTGGGCGGTGTCGATAACGTCAATTAAGACATAGACGGCGGGCGGCAGTTGATTGCTGTGAGTGAGCGCGGTCAGCGCGGGCCATACCGGCATGCTTTCGGCCCAGAACTGCCCGTCAAGCAGCACCGCCAGCGGGCGCTCGTGCGGGGTTTCATCGCCACTCGTGAAGATCCACACCCGGCGCGTATTGCCCAGTCTTTCGCTGGTCCAGGAGATACACTGGGGTGGCGGGTACGACGCGTCGGGTCGGTCCCAGCCGGGCTGCAGCGGGGCCTGCGGCATTTCGAGCGCCGAGACCGGGTGCCCGCGTCCACCGCGCCAGTGCTGTGGGTTAAGCGGATCGGCAATGGCGTTGGGCAGCAGTTTGCGCCAGCCTTCGCGCAGGGCCATGCGGTCCGGCGGATCGGTGGCAAACACTGACTCAATGAAATCGTCGTCATGTTCGGAGGGGATAAAACAGTAGCTTCCGCGCCAGCTGGGGCTGAACTCACCCTGCCACTGCCAGATGTCAGTATCGGCAATGCGCACCAGCGTCTGCGGGCGGGCGTTGTGGTGGTGATCGGTCACACCTGTGATGTAGAGCCACACCCGTTTGAGCGGCGAGGTGTGCTGCGTTCCACCGGGGTCACGCCACCAGAACGTGACTTTATAATGATCCCCTTCCGGCACCCTTTCGGGCCCTTTTTTTGCCTGCCACCAGGCATTGCTTCCCGCTTCCAGCGTTGTCACCGAGTTAACCCCAAGACCTGTTCTGTTTTTTTGATAAAAGATAAACAATATCGATAATATTATTGATAACTATTTTCATTTGCAATAGCGTATGGGCGCGCTGTGGGAAGCGCAAACAATTTCTTAGCCATGCCCTGCACTGCGTACGGACTCAGGAACGAGGCGTTTTCGCAAATTGCGGGCGATATCATGCCGTCTCCTCACCCGTTAGGGAATGGAGCCATGGGGAATACGGCACCGAAAAGCAGGACATACAATGAATAACAAGCTTCACTCTCTGGCCTTACTGGTCAATCTGGGGATCTACGGTGTTGCACTGCCGGCCATGGCCGCCGACACCGCCGCAACAGAAGATACGATGGTGATCACCGCCGCCGAGCAGAACCTGCAGGCGCCGGGCGTGTCGACCATTACCGCCGATCAGATCCGTAAAAACCCGCCTGCACGCGATGTGGCTGAGATCATCCGCACTATGCCGGGCGTGAACCTGACCGGCAACTCCACCAGCGGCCAGCGCGGTAACAATCGCCAGATTGATATCCGCGGGATGGGCCCGGAAAACACCCTGATCCTGATTGACGGCAAGCCCGTCACCAGCCGTAACTCCATCCGTCTGGGCTGGCGCGGCGAACGTGACACCCGCGGCGATACCGGCTGGGTGCCGCCAGAGATGGTTGAGCGCATTGAAGTGATCCGTGGTCCGGCCGCCGCACGTTATGGCAACGGCGCCGCGGGCGGCGTGGTGAACATCATCACCAAAAAAGTCAGCAACGAGTGGCATGGCTCCTGGAACACTTATCTGAATGCCCCTGAGCATAAAGAAGAGGGCTCCACCAAACGCACCAACTTTAGCCTCAACGGCCCGCTGGGCGGGGATTTCAGCTTCCGCTTATACGGCAACCTTGATAAAACCCAGGCCGACGCGTGGGATATCAACCAGGGCCATCAGTCTGAACGTACCGGTGCCTATGCCGATACGCTGCCCGCCGGGCGTGAAGGGGTCGAAAATAAAGACGTTAACGGCGTCCTGCGCTGGGACTTTGCCCCGATGCAGTCCCTGCAGTTTGAAGCGGGCTACAGCCGTCAGAACAACCTCTACGCCGGTGACACGCAGAACACCAACAATGACAACAGCAGCAGCGGTCTGGTGAAGCAAAACTACGGCAAAGAGACCAACCGTCTGTATCGGCAGAACTTCGCCGTGAC
This sequence comes from Silvania sp., assembly GCF_051656365.1. NCBI lineage: Bacteria > Pseudomonadati > Pseudomonadota > Gammaproteobacteria > Enterobacterales > Enterobacteriaceae > Silvania > Silvania sp. The sequence goes on from NZ_JBOGBT010000088.1 coordinate 79,288, forward strand.
CTGGAACGGCGGCTGGGATAACGGCATTACCACCAGCAACTGGGCACAGTACGAACACACCCGCAACTCGCGTCTGGGCGAAGGGCTGGCGGGCGGTCTTGAAGGGCTGTTCAACAGCAACCAGTTTACCGATACCGACCTGTCCGACGTGATGCTGCACAGCGAAATCAACCTGCCGATCGACTTTATCGTGAACCAGAACCTGACCCTGGGCACTGAATGGGATCAGCAGCGCATGAAGGACATGTCCTCCAACGGCCAGGCCCTGCAGGGTGGCGCGGTTCCGGGGATCGACAACAACCGCAGCCCGTATTCCGATGCGGAGATCTTCTCTCTGTTTGCCGAAAACAACATGGAGCTGACCGACAGCACCATGCTGACCCCGGCGCTGCGCTTCGATCATCACTCGGTGGTGGGTAACAACTGGAGCCCGTCGCTGAACCTGTCTCAGGGCCTGGGCGACGACTTCACCCTGAAAATGGGTATCGCCCGCGCCTATAAAGCGCCGAGTCTGTATCAGACCAACCCGAACTACCTGCTGTACAGCAAAGGCCAGGGTTGCTACGCCAGCGCCGACGGCGTCGGCTGCTACATGCTGGGTAACGAGGATCTGAAAGCAGAAACCAGCATCAACAAAGAGATTGGCCTGGAGTGGAAACGCGACGGCTGGCTGGCGGGCGTGACCTGGTTCCGTAACGACTACCGCGACAAGATTGAAGCCGGTTACGCGCCAGTGGGTCAGACCTCACTTGGCAAAACCAAAACGGATATCTACCAGTGGGAAAACGTGCCGAAAGCGGTAGTTGAAGGTCTGGAAGGCACGCTGAACGTGCCGGTCAGCGATGCGGTTAACTGGACTAACAACATCACCTACATGCTGCAGAGTAAGAACAAAGAGACCGGCGACCGTCTGTCGATCATCCCGGAGTACACGCTGAACTCGACCCTGAGCTGGCAGGTACAGCAGGATCTGTCAGTGCAGTCTACGTTCACCTGGTACGGCAAGCAGCAGCCGAAGAAGTACAACTACAAAGGCCAACCGGCGACCGGTTCTGAGCTGGACGAAGTCAGTCCGTACAGCATCGTGGGCATGAGCGCGACCTGGGACGTGACCAAATACGTCAGCCTGACCGGCGGCGTGGATAACGTCTTCGACAAGCGCGTATGGCGTGCGGGTAACGCCCAGACTACCGGGAATACCGCGACTGGCGCGTACATGTACGGTGCGGGGGCTTATACCTATAACGAGCCAGGCCGTACGTGGTATATGAGTGTCAATACGCAGTTCTGATGAGAGCGTTAAGGCAACGTGCGTTGTCATGCTCATCAGTTAAGTATTGAGGAATGATCCCTTCACCTTATGTTCAGCAGAATATAAGGTGAACGGGTGAACCCCTGACCTGCTCCCTCCGCTGTGAGCAAGGAGCTGACGATGCTATCTTTATCACTCTCTGAGCGTTGATAAGGTATCGACTGATATGGAATTGACACTGTCAGGTGGGTGTTTATGTGGGTTTATCAGATTCACAGCGATTAACCCTGCTTCCTCTCATTCCTGCTCCTGCGATATATGCCAGAAGCATTCCGGTTGTCAGACCGCAGTATGGCTTGAATTCAACTCGGCGGACGTTAAATGGACGGGTGAAGGGGGCACGCCTTCTCTGTTCCGCTCATCTTCGACTTCATCCCGAGCATTTTGTGCCAGGTGTGGCAGTTCAGTCGGTGCTATCGATGACACTCCAGTGACTGCGTTGCTAAGCGGTATTTTTGATCACAATGAATGCGCCATGTTTTCGCCACAATCTCACTCATTTCAGGATATGAAACCTGAATGGTGGAGAAAAATCATGCCCGATACCGCTCAATAAATAACGAAGTGCCGCGCAATATTCTCAATGTTTATGTTGTCATACATGGAATGAGACTTATGAATATCTCTACAAGATCAGCTCTACTTTCTGATATTGATAGTATTTTCGACGTTATAACCTCGGTTATCGAGAATCATCTGAGCCGCGAAGAAATGCAGCAGATGGGGATTAACGAAAGCGTCGTTGCCGATCTGATACAACAGAGTCGATGCGCATGGGTTGCAACCGTAAACGACAACGTCGTGGGCTTCTCAATGATTTTGCCGGATGAAGGATGTCTTTTTGCGGCGTTTGTTCTGCCGGAATATGAAGGCAAGGGTATTGGCCGAAGCCTTGTTGAGCTGGCCGAGCATGAATTGTTCAAACATCATGAGATTGCCTGGCTGGAAACGGATAAAAATAGTCGTGCGGCGCGATTCTATTTGCAACTCGGCTGGGGTAATAAAAAGGTTATCAATGGTACTGATATCAGATTAGAGAAATGTCGCAGTGTTTAATCCGCAATAATACTTGTGGTGTCCGTTTCTGGCGCGAGGTGGAAGGAGGTCTGCTGTGAGCGAGGAGCGGACGTTTTTATCTGAGCTGCTCATGAGCATTTGATAGCGACTAGATGTGATCCCTTCCATCTATTGTCCATTGCCGGAGTTTAGGTAACAGCTGCTGCAAAGTTGTTGGTGTCACCCACCATCGATGCACCAGTAGAGCCGCAGAACTGCTGGAAGAGCAGGATCTAAACCTATAATATGGTTTTCCTTCCCTCATTTACATAGGTATGTGTATATGGCTGAATTACTCACAAAAGAAGATATTATTGCTTTGGTTCAGAATGGATTGGAAATCTATAAAGAAAAGGAATTTCTAGAAGCCTACGGCATCTTTATGGGCAAAGCGCAATTGCTTGAATTTGGTCTAAAGAAAGTGCTTTTATCAATGCCAGGCGTTACTATTACCTCTGATAAACTGGAAAAATACACCCTGGGTCGCACACGTGCTGCATTAGAAGACAATAATTTACGTTCTGATTACATTCATTTATTAAAAATATTCGTCGAAAAGCGCAACAATATGGCGCATGATTTCTTGGCAGACTTTGCTCTCACACAACATATTCTTCAGCAGACAGGATTGCAGCATATGTTCATGGGTGATTTGTTCAGAGCCGCATATGAATTAGAACAACTCATAGTGCTATTTGATTACATCAATGAAGCAAATGATATTACTGCGTGGCTCGAACCAGAAGCGCAGTAATACCTTCACAGCCAATCACAGCGGCGTTCGTGATGCTCCTATCGGGAGCGGAACGTCGTAACGGCCATGCTCGCTCTCATATCGACGGATGAAGACGTTCACCTGCCTGTCCAGTAGGTCAAACAGTGAGGTAAGCTCAGCAATAAGCTCTGCCACATAGCCCCCATCAATGACGATACGGTGTCGGATCAACCTAATACTTTTTTTTTGCTTACAGTAGTTTTCTATATCAGCTAGCCGCTCTGCCCTGTGTTTCTCAATCTCACCTTCGGAGTGAACCAGAACATGCCTGATTTGTTCCACTTTCAGCATATCCTCCCATCGTTTCCACAATAAATTTCCCTGATTCATATCAAAACAGGCTTCACGCCTCAAAAATTGACGATACTTTTTAATGCTTACATCATTGAATTTATACTTAGCACTCATATCCTGCGGAAGCAGCATGTTTATTTCGGCGCATAACGTTTTAATCTGATGCTCGAAGAAGTTGTACAGCGTTATCACCATTGCCTTGCGATGTATAGGGGGTAAATATCACCAAACTCCTGAATCGCCTGACTGTAACTATCAACAATATCCTCATGATACTCTTCACTGTTTTTTTCAGTCGTTTGTTTATTTCATCACAAAGCATATCATTGCTTTGTTCAATATTATTTTCTGAGTATTTATTATATGCAGCGTAATTATGAAGGTCTAATGTTGTGAAATGACAAAGATGAAAAAGGGTCGTGCCGAAGAAATCGATAGCATTGGGGTAGCGAAATTCAGTTTCCAGTTCCATGCACATCCTTCATCATATGACAGCCTTAAGCTGTTGCCGGTCGCATCGTTAAAGTACGCATTTATCATAATTCCCGCCCGGATTGGACGTACAGCACTTTCTGTCCACTGCAGGCATTCCGTCACCAGCAGCTGCACGACCATCTGAATTACTGCTGACACAATCCGCCATCGAGACGCCGCTGCGGTGGCTGAACTGCTGGCAAACCTTCCCGTTTACTCAAGATTAGCTCTTCCTGGACGTACAGCGTATTCAGCTCAGACATGCAGAACTGCTACCGATACACCTTCGGAGTTCAAAGTTTCTGACTTGCAGCTTTGAGCGAACAGCGGAAGTTATAATGCCTAATAAACAACTCGTCCAAACTCTCGACATTAAACTCACCTAATAATCACTCGTTTTATATTTACACAGTTCGCTTTGAATTTTGTCCAATAACTCATCGGTTAAACCGTATTTTAGTGCAGCGTTACGTGCTATAGGATAGAGGATATCTTCAACAGAATTAAATAATTCGATTAAATCATTAAGCTCCTTAATCATTTGATCTCGTCCATTTTTATTAATGAAATCTACTGCATGGTCGACAAAAAAAGAGTGCGCTAGCCAGTTTCTTTTTTTTAAGGTTGTTGAAAGCATAACTTCAATATTACTATCAAGAAGTTCAAGTTTTCTAATCAGGCCTAAAAGCTGCCCCATTGTTTTCTCAGACAATACCTTATCAAACTTGTCAAACTCTACTTCCCATTTATCGCGGGTAGTAAATGTGGGCACATTTTTTGTAAAAAAATCGAAGAAAATGAGAAGTTGAACTATCGACTGCTCTACACATTGTGCTCTATACATCGCAAGACCAAAGTATGCGTAGACCTCTTTACAGTGTTCAGAAGTATCCATGGTGTGACCTTGCCTAATCAAATTATCTTCATTCTGTGCACTAACATAGCATGATGTTAGCAACTTCTGCTCCTGGCACGGAGCGGACGAACCAACTGAGTTGAAGATCCGCTATGAGCGAGATGCAGACAGTAGTAGCGTTAAGCACCTTCAACATCATTACGATTTTCAATCCAATATTGCCGATGATTTATCAGATGAGTTGTTAACGGCCAGTTTTGCTTATCTTTAGGTAACCTGAGATATCGGCCATCTAACTCTGCATATTCTGTCCCGGCCAACTGTTCTGATATCCTTATTTTCAACTCGGTATCAATCCAGAGCAAACCACGGTCAAATAGAGTATGGATATCTGTTTTCAGTAACAGGCCATGCTGAGCACGGGTATGCCAAGCTCCTGCGTAGGGGGTGATATGTGCAGCTTCAAGCAACACTTGGATTGAACAGCCCGTTACTGCGCATTTACCCTCATAAGCTTCAATGAGCTTTCGTCTAAATACTGGTTGCCCTTCTCGAATAATGACCTCACGTAGTGCTTTGAGGCGAAAGTCACCTTCATCGTCAGGCAATTCATTGAATAATTCATCTCTCGCTTCAACTACCATCCGATCGCCTGGCCTTGGGGCGGCAATCTGAATTGGCGTCCTACTATCATCGCCAATGTCCCATATGCCATGCAGCTCCTGCACATACTGTTCATACCGTGTATTTCGTAGGTTTCCGCTACGAAATAACAAGTCGTATGGGCTACCCAAGTCAGTTCGGGCGCTTTTTCGGCTACCAAGATATCGATATCGGGAATTGCTATTAACGGTTAATGCATCCAGTTGGATACGAATCTCGCTCTCTTTCAGGGGGGCGTTGCTGTTACGGATCCACTGAACAATATTTTTAGCAGAAGCGGAATTTAGTTGTGTCACGGCATACCATACGCGGAGATATTGCGGATAATGCATTTCTTCAGGAATTATACCTGGAACATCAACAACATACGTTGATAAATTATGATGACGCATCCACTCTCCCCACTGGCGGGAATGGGTGCTAATACCTATGCGATGAGGTTCGCGTTTGCCAATTTCATCATTGAATTCCTGTCGCGAGGGTGCTCGACCTAGTTTCTGATAAAGCTCATCACAGCAGTCCCACACAGCTCGTACTAACGGGCCCTGTGGGTATCCATCTTTGCTCTGGTTCAAAGTATTCTCCGTCAACGAACATATCATGAGAATAGCATTATCCAATTCTGACACTAAATCCCCCGCATAGCATCAGGCGGTTATGAGCGAGGAGCTGACGTTGCGCCTACCGTCCTAAGTCATCATAAATATTCTGAGCGTCCTGTTCAGGCCAAAGTAACTCACAAGTTGCTTCGGCCTCAATCTTGACAGGAATTATAACTATCTTTTTGATAAAAAATAAAATACATAAATTGTTTCATTTACTAAATTTACTAATTAAATAATTTATATATTTTATTAATCACCTAATCATAGAATGAGATTTACATGAAAATCCCGGCGCATTTAAAACACAAACCTATTATTCAGGTTGAAAACTATGACCGCATTGATGGCCCATATGCTGATGATACTGATGCCATGGGCCTATCCGTTGGTATTGCTCAGTGGAACGGTCCAGGCTGGACAGAGCTTTCAGCCAAAGTCTGGCGGAACACTGGAGAAAAATGGTCACGTCAGTCTGAAGAACTCCCCCTTCACCGGGTTATCGACCTGGCAACACTTATCTGCATCACAATGGACTACAGCAAAAATGGCAGATTGTCTTCGAGTGATGACTTTCCTGTAACCCGCTCAGCAGATAACGCTGATCTAACTCATCACATTGGGTTAATGAAAAAGGAGCTGAAAGAAAATCATGAGAGTCTTGATCAAAGCCTCAAGCGACTGTCGTTAGAACTTAAAAGACTCGGGTACTAACTCATTTTATTGAGTATTAGGCCGCTTGAGCGGCCTTCTTAATGATACGTTCCATAGTATCCCTGACCTGTTCCCTGTTAATGACATATCTCCCATGCAACAACTTCCGCTTCTGGCACAAAGCAGACAGACTCAATTCGCACCGATTGACGTACCGGCCTCAGTAAACGCGGCCTTAATCTCTGTGGTTGCGTCCACCGCGGCTGTACTGAACCCTGGCTCCTGAACGTTGTATCCAGCGTCGGGAGGTTTTAAACGATGAAATACCCTGTATCAGCCCGGCAGGCATTGCTAACATAGCTCTCCCCTTTTGTCCGTTACGAGAAGCCCATGCACACCACTCACGTCACCTTTCTTCTCGCCGGAAAGACTGTTCACCGCATCACCTTCGATCCCTCGACCTTCAACGACGCCGATCTGCTTTGGCTCCCGCACTATCATCAGTTGGCAGACGCCGGGCGCAAGCGCAAAGCCGATCACCTGGCCGGGCGCATCGCCGCCTTTCATGCTCTGAACGGGCAGACCGTTCCTGGCATTGGCAACAATGGGGAACCGCTGTGGCCGACAGGCATCACCGGCAGTATTTCCCATAGCGGCACGCAGGCCGTGGCGATATGTCGCCAAAATGGGCTGGCAGGCATCGATTGCGAAGCGATCATTGACGAAAAAGAATCGCGTGAAATTCAGGACGGCGTAATTAATCCGCAGGAAGCGCAGCTGCTGGCTCAAAGCGGTCTGCCTTTCGATCTGGCCTTTACTCTCACCTTTAGCGCCAAAGAGAGTCTTTTTAAGGCGCTGTTCCCACAGGTGCAGGCGTGGATGGGCTTTGACAGCGCACGCATCACCGCGCTGAATGCCGACACCTTGACCCTCACCCTGACCCGCCCTCTCCCGCCCTTTGCACAAAATCAGCCATTTACCCTGCACTGGTGTCGCCTTGACGCGATGGTGGTGACCCTGATTTGTGATGAATAACCGCTCAGGATCGTGATCGTTTTCTCCTTTTAAGAAATTAGCTGCCTAAACCGTAGACAGTTTAATCAGGCAGACTTATCGTTACATTGAATAATAAATCATTATTGAATAAATATTCAATGTGGAGAAAAAGAATGAACAAGACCTTTGTAAAATCCGCTTTACTGGCCTCAATGATCGCCGCTTCCGGCTCCCTGTTTGCCGCCGATAACGGACTCATTGCGATTATTACCCCTTCTCACGACAACCCGTTCTTCAAGGCTGAAGCCGACGGCGCGGCGGCGAAGGCGAAAGAGCTGGGTTACACCACGCTTGTCGCCTCGCACGACGATGACGTGAACAAACAAAACCAGCTGATTGAAACCGCCATCGCCCGTAAAGCGAAAGCGATTATCCTCGATAACGCCGGGGCAGATGCCACCGTCGGTCCGCTGGAAAAGGCCAAAGCGGCGGGCGTCCCTGCCTTCCTGATCGATCGTGAAATCAACAAAACCGGCGTCGCCGTGGCGCAGATTGTGTCGAACAACTATCAGGGCGCGCAGCTCGGTGCCGAGAAGTTCGTCAAGCTGCTGGACGGCAAAGGGAAATACGTTGAGCTGCTGGGCCGTCCGTCGGACACCAACGCTGGCGTGCGTTCGCAGGGCTACCACGACGTTATTGATGATTATCCGGACATGAAGATGGTGGCGCAGCAAACCGCCAACTGGAGCCAGACTGAAGCCTTCACCCGTATGGAAGCCATCCTGCAAACCAACCCCGATATCGTGGGCGTGATCTCCGGTAACGACACCATGGCGCTGGGTGCCGAAGCGGCGCTGAAAGCCGCCGGGAAAAACAACGTGATTGTGGTCGGCTTTGACGGCAGCGACTACACCCGCGACTCGATCCTGAAGAAAGGCAACATCAAAGCCACCGTTCTGCAGCCGGGCTGGCAGCAGGCGCAGATGGCCGTTGAGCAGGCAGATTACTACCTGAAAAACGGCAAAGCGCAAAAAGATGAGAAACAGCTGATGGACTGCGTGCTGATTGATGAGACCAACGCCAGCAAGTTGAATCTGTTTAACCTCAGCAAATAAGCGGAGGCAGTATGCGTTTAACACAATGGGGCGCTGCGCTGACAGGCGCAGCTGCCCTGTTGCTGACGGCCTGCACGGTGGTGGACCTGGATGAGAACGGCAAGCCGATAATGCCTGCCGATCCCAATGCCAAAGCCAGCTTTGACAACCAGACCCCCGAGCAGATCGCGCAACAAACCTGGCAGCCCCGGATCCTTGATGCCGCCAAAAATCATGCGCTGGACGCCAGCGCGCTCTCCACCCAGCTGAACACGCCCTCTGAGAAACCGCAGAGCGTCTTCGTCCGGCTGACCGGTAAGGTCGAGCGCGTGGATGCCAGCAGCGAACGTGAACAGAAGCTGGTGATGACGGTAAACGGTCAGCCACTGGCCATCCAGGCCGGGTCGGTGATGCGCGGCAACGCCATCCGCGATGCCGCCGGATTCCGCTTCGATGAATTTACCAACCAGGTGCAGTATGCCCAACTCTCCCGCGCGTTAAATCGCGAGGCGGTGAAGCATCTGCCGAAGATCGATGACAGCTGGAGCGGGAAAAATGCCACCGTCCTGTTCGCCACCACCCTGACAGCCGGGAAAGCGAGCGAGGCGACGGCGCTGGAACTGAAACAGGAGACGCCGTGATGAGCGACAACCCGGCAGAGGACATTATCCTCAGCACCCACGGCATCTCGATGCTGTTCCCCGGCACCGTGGCGCTGGACAAGGTCGATTACCGCGTCTGGCGCGGCAAAGTGAACGTGATTATCGGCGAGAACGGCGCCGGAAAATCAACGCTGATGAAAATCCTCGCCGGGGTACAGCAGCCAAGTCTCGGCGAGATGTGGCTGAACGGCAAGCAGGTGAAGATCGCCAACACCCGCGATGCCGCCGCGCACGGGATTGGCATGGTGCACCAGGAGCTGAACCTGTTTGAAAATCTCAGCGTGGCGGAGAACATCTTCCTTGGCCGCGAGCTGCAAAAAGGGGTGATGCCGATTAACGAGGCCGAGCAGGAGAGCCGCGCAGCGGAGCTGCTGAAACGCCTCGATCAGCCTATCTCCCCGCGCGAGCTGGTCGGCAATCTGAAAGTCGGTCAGCAGCAGCTGATCGAGATCGCCAAAGCGCTGGCCGAGGACGCAGACATCCTGATCCTCGACGAGCCCACCTCGGCGCTGAGCAAAACCGAAGTCGATATTCTGTTTCGGGTGATCCGCGAGCTGACCCGCCAGGGCGTCTCCATTATCTATATCTCCCACCGGCTGGAAGAGCTGATGGCGATAGGCGATGTGATCACCATTCTGCGCGACGGCAAATTCCAGGCCGAGGCGAAGGTGCAGGACATCGACGTGCCGTGGATTGTGCGCGAGATGCTCGGCAGCGACCCGGTGAGTAACTTCCTCGAGCCCGGCCGCACCTTCGGTGCCCCGGTGCTGGAGGCGGAACACATTACCTGCGTCAACGGGGCCGGCAATACGGTGGTTAACGACGTCAGCTTCCAGGTGAATGCCGGAGAGATTGTCGGGATCTACGGCCTGATGGGCGCCGGGCGTACCGAGCTGTTCGAGTGCATGCTCGGCACCGAACGCAACTATCTGGGCAAGCTGTGGCTCGACAGCAAGCCGGTGCCGCAGCGGCTGACCACCGCCGAGCGCATCCGCATGGGGATGAGCCTGGTGCCGGAAGACCGTAAACGCACCGGGATTTTCCCGGGCTCGTCGGTCGCCAGCAACCTGACCATCGCCAGCCTGTGGCGGCGTCTGCAGCGTGGCTTTGCCATCGAGCAAAAAGCCGAGCAGGAAGTTGTCGCCAGCACTATCGGCAACCTGTCGATCAAGGTCTCGGCCCCGGAGGTGGAGATCCAGGCCCTCAGCGGCGGTAATCAGCAAAAAGTGGTGATTGGCCGCTCGCTGCTGACCAACCCGAAGGTGCTGTTTCTGGATGAACCGACGCGCGGCATCGACGTGGGTGCCAAAGCGGACGTGTTTCGCATGATGGTGCAGCTGTCGCAGGAGGGGATTGCGGTGGTGTTCTCCACCTCAGATTTGAAAGAGATTATGGCGGTATCTGACCGCATTCTGGTGATGTCCGGCGGCAAACTCACCGCCGATATTGTTCGCGATCGGGCCGAAGAATCGGCACTGGTAACCGCAAGTGCTCAGGGGTTCTGATATGAAAACAACACAATCTGTCGCGCTGATGCCGCAAAAAGGGGCCGCGCCTTCCCGGGAAAAATTACTCCTGCTGTTGCTGAAGATGCGCACCTTCATTGCGCTGTTTTTAATCGTCGGCTTTTTCACCATGACCGTGCCCGGTTTTCTCTCCCCGGGTAGCCTGGTGATTATGATTAAACACATCGCCATCAACGCCTTCCTGGCACTGGGGATTACCTTTGTGATCATCACCGCCGGAATCGACCTGTCGATTGGCGCTACGCTTGGGCTGTGCGGGATGATCGCCGGGTGGATGATCACCAAAGGCATTGTGCTGCCGATGTTTGGCATCGCCATCTTCCCAAGCGTGTGGGTCATTGTGCCCATCGTGCTACTGATTGGCGCCTTTATCGGCTCGATAAACGGCTGGATCATCACCCGCTATAACGTCGCGCCGTTTATCTGCACCCTCGGCACCATGTACGTGCTGCGCGGTGCCGCGATGCTGACCTCCGACGGGCAGACCTTCCCGGGGTTGTCCGGCAATCCGCAGTTGGGCAATACCGGTTTTGATGAAATAGGCGCGGGAACGCTGCTCGGCATTCCGTGGGCCATCTGGATGATGATTGTGCTGGCGCTGGTGATCGCCTATATCGCCCGCCGCCTGCCGTTTGGCCGCCACGTGTACGCCATCGGCGATAACGAACGCGCGGCGGAGCTTTCCGGGGTGCGGGTCAAACGGGTGAAAATCCTGGTCTACACCCTGTCGGGTTTCTGTGCCGCCATCGCCGGGATTGTGGTCTCCGCCCAGTTGCTGGCGAGCCATCCGGCCAACGGTACCGCCTTTGAGATGAACGCCATCGCCGCGGTGGTACTGGGCGGAACGTCGCTGGCCGGCGGGCGTGGCACCATTCTTGGCACCCTGATTGGCGCTTTTGTGATTGGCTTTTTGGCCGACGGACTGGTGATGATGGGGGTCAGCGAGTTCTGGCAGATGGTGATCAAAGGGCTGGTGATTATCGTGGCGGTGATCATTGACCAGATGCAAAACCGGATGCAGCAGAAAGCGGCGGTGGTCGCGCAAAAGGCGGTAATGGAGGGCAAATAGCGACTCTGTGCGGCGGGGCACTGCCCCGCCGTTACACCAGTAGATCGGTAATGCTGTCGGCACTGAGCTGAACCAGCCCCTTCACCCCATAGTGATAGCCCGTCTTATAGTGACGGATGCGAATCTCACTGATGTGCCGATCCGAAGAGTTGTCCAGCATACTCTGCGCCAACGGCAAAATGGCATCACCGTAATCTTCGAACAGCTCCCCGGTGACAATAACGGTTTTGATATTATGTACCGGCGCGGTGCAGCAAATCGCGAAATAAAGCGCTTTGGCGGTGGTGAGCAGCGTCTCCTGCTGGCGATTTTCATCGACGTTAAACGCCTGCTCAATCCCCCCTTCCCACGGCAGATGCACGATTTCCGGGTAGAAGCCGTTTTCCCCAAGCCCGGTCTGGCCATTCATGCAATAGCCATAGCCCAGGCTGCCAAAGCCGGGCATAAACGCCACCCAGGACATACCCGGAGAAAGCTTCGCCAGCAGATAGGTGGTGCAGTGGGCAATGTTATATACCCGGGTCGGGATGCCGGTGCTCTCCTCCACTAATGCCCTGAGATTGACGTTGTTATCAACAAACAGCGGGCAATAGCGCACAACGCCGGTGAAATGTTCAATGCCCCCCTGCAGTGCCACGCTCACAACCTTGATTCTGGACATCGGCAGCTGCGACGATTCGCACAGGGCTTTCACGCACGCCACCAGTTCAGCGGTTAACCCAGCCGGGGTCATCACCTCTGGCAACATGCGGGTGTGGGTGGTCAGGGGCGGGAGTTGGGTGTTGTAGTCGTTGAGGCTGGCCTGCACATTGCCTCTGCGCAGCATGATGTTGACGCTGTACCAGGCGTAGCTTTTAACCGCCAGCATCTGCTGCGGACGGCCAAAGGTGACGTCTTTCACCTCCCGCTCCTCGATCAGGCGCTCTGCCAGAAGATGGGAGGTGAGTTTAGTAATGTATGCTTTGGTGACGCCGAGTCGGCGGGTCATTTCCGCCCGCGACTCGTTTTCACTGTGCAGGATATTGAGGATCTGCTTTTTATAATCCATGACGTTAAGCCTCTGTGCGCGTCAATGCCTCATCGCGCCGCTATCATAACATCATGGAGCACGGCAACTTCAGTTCTCTTTTTTGCTTAACACCAGCACCCAGTCCGTCCCGGTATCAGGAGGATCGATACTGAGGAAAAAGGTCTCCGAGATATCGCTGCTAACCCGGTTCATCACCCCGTAGCGGGGATCGAACCAGCTGATGGTAAAGCCACTGTCGGCAAAATCCCGCACATCGACCACCACGTTTTGTTGCTCGGGGATGTAAACCGCAATCCAGCCCCGCTGGCTATCACGCATGGCGCGACAGTGCTTGTGGTCGGTGGGGTTGGCGTTCAGCAGCAAGGCTTGATCCGGCTCACGTTGCCACCAGCGCGGCAGGGATTCGATAAACCGGCGCAGAGTGCCAATATTGAACGCCCCAGGGTAATTGAGCACCTCGAACCAGTAAGGGATGGTATCCCCCTGATAGGTACTGGCAGCACTTTCCGGGATGGCGACAGCGTCATCTTCCGGGCGGCGCATCTGCCACAGGCTGTAGCAACCATAGGTAATGCCCGCCCCACCGGCAAACACGGACCAGTAGCTGGTGCGACGCACTTCGCGGTCGGTAAAGCGGCTGGCATCCTGCGAACGTTTGAACTGGTGCTGGCACATCACCGGGTGGGCTTCGTAGCATGGCTCGCTGTCGAGTACCGGCTTTTGCTGGCGCTGATAATCCATCTCAATGGGCCGCCATGACGGATAAGCCTGGCCCATATGCCCGGTTTGCCAGACCACAAAATCGTGCCACGGACGATCGCCTGTCATATCCAGCGTGCTGCGCCCCCCCTGGCTGTGAACGGTGATTGGCGCATCTCCGCTGCTGCCCGACCGCAGACCGCTTGCCATCTCCTCCAGCAGCTGGCGTTGGTCATCACCGGCTATCGCCCTGTCGCCGCCAATCATCCAGATAATGCCGGTGCCTTCCAGTTTATCGCTCAGATAACGGCAGAAGGTTGCGACGTTATGTCGATTAAACAGCGGGGCTTTATCCTGCCCCCAGCTGTTATTGACGCTCCAGTGCGAACCCCACATCGGCACCAGCGCCAGGGTGATGCCGAGCTGGTTAGCCAACACCGTGACGGCGCGCAGATGGTCGAAGTAGGCCTCATTGGGCTTAAGCGTTGTCAGGTCGCTAAACGGCAGATGCCCGCCTTCATAGGTTGGGGTGTGCAGCCCGTCCAGCTCGCATACCGCCACCGCCTGCACCACGTTAAACCCTTTTTCCGCACGATTACGTAAATAGCGCTCCGCCTCCGGGAGGGTTAATTTATGGAACAGTTCCCATGCGGTGCATGCCGTCCAGAAAAAAGGCTGGCTGTCACCGTCATAAAAGCTTCGTCCCTCAATGTGCAGCTTTTTCATAACCCACTCCTGATGTTGAATGTTCACTGTCCTGAATAAAGGTCTGGCACGCCTTTTCATCGAGTTTGTAGCGAGAGAATAATGCGGCGGCCATAAACATGCAGACCGCGGGCAGCCAGGCATAAAGCAGCATAAACGCGGATAATTGATTTTCAGAGGCGCTGCTCATGGTGTCGGGGTTATAGCCAAACCAGGCCAGCACATAACCAATAATCGCGCCGCCAATCGCCATCCCGGCCTTGGTGGCAAATAACATCCCGCCGCCAATCATGCCGTTAATACGTACCCCGAAACGGTGGAAACCGTAATCGGCAACGTCGGCAACCGTGGCCCAGATAATCACCGCGATAAGTTCTACGGCCAGCGTCGCCAGCACAAACAGCAGCGCATGGAACCAGATAGCGCTAACCGGCGTCAGGCCGATGGCGAGGGTGATCATACCGCCGACGATCTGGCTCCCCACCAGCAGCGGGATCCGTTTAACCCAGCCCTTTTTCAGAAAATAACCGGTTAATAAAGGGGCGAGGATCCCGGCAATTGAACCGGCGGTAAGCAAGAGACTTAAAAATGAGGTCGGCATACTCAGCACATATTTAACGAAATAGGCTGCCGCACCAAATTTGAGGGTATTCATCACCATCACCACGGTTTGCGCGGCAAAGACAATCATCGCCTGGTCATTTTTAAAGACATATTTCACCTGCTGCTTCAGGCTCAGCACGTCGTTATTATCGGGCAGCACGCGCTCGGTGGTATTGAAATAGCAGATAAGCACCAAAACGGTAGACAAAATACCGATGCCGCACATCACCACGCGATAGCCCACCACATCGTTATCGAACAGCGCAATTAAGGCAGGCACCAACAGGGAGCAAATTAAATAAGAGACTTTGGCCAGCGGGAAACGAATGGCATTAATCTGGATACGCTCTTCGCTGTCGGCGGAAATCGCCCCCAGCAGCGAGACATACGGCACCACCACCAGGCTGAAGCTCAACACCAGAATAATGTAGGTGATGTAGGCGTACAGCGTGCGGCCGGTTTCACCCAGTTCCGGCGAGAAGAAGACGGCCGCGCAGCTCAGGCCATAGGGAATGGCAAACCACAGCAGCCAGGGGCGGTAGCGGCCCAGGCGTGAACGGGTGCGATCCGAGAGCGAACCAATGATCGGGTCGCTGATGGCATCAATCAGCCGCGTAATCAGAAACAAGGTTCCCATTGCTGCGGGGCTGAGTTTAAACACGTCGGTATAGTAAATGGACAAGAACATCATCGTCATGCCCATAAAGATATTGGCCGAGGTATCTCCCAGGCCGTAGCACACTTTCTCTCGAAAACTGACAGGGGTTATGGCGGCGTTTTTCATTTTTTTTCACCTTCCGATTGTGGACTGTAGGGGACAGCGACCCAACATTAGTAAACACAGGAAACAAAGTGAAGGTCATTAAGTTTCATTTGTGAACTTAGTCAATATTAATTTAATGCCCGAGGGTTCGGGCATTTTTTAAAATAAGATAATTCAACAGGATAGACTTTATGCTTTGAGCAGGTCACGTGCTGTCGGGTAATCAGTGATCAAGACATCGATATATTTTCCCTCCAGCGCACCGAGGATCGCATTCCGCTTTTCTGCTCCACCCGCGAGAGCAATCACCTGCGGACAGGCGCGGATCTGCGCCAGTTCCATGCCGATCACCGGGTCCTCTTCTGGCGTGAGTACCGGCTCGCCTTTGGCGTCGTAATAGTGCAGGCAGATGTCACCCACCGCCCCGCGCTCGGCCAGCAGCGTGAGCATATCTTCGTTGTAGTAGTTACCGGAGTTTTTCAGCAACTGAGAGGGCTCCAGCTCGCCGATACCGACAATCGCCACGTCCACTTCGGCAAATTTGCCAACCACATCCGCCACGTCCGGACTGCTGACCAGCCGGGCACGCTCTTCTACCGAGTGTTCAATGCTCTGGGACGGCAGCAGCCCCGCCGGGCAGCCAAGGTGCGCCGCCAGCTGCTGCGTCAGGATCGTGGCCTGCACGTTACCGTTCGGCCCCACCCCGCCCAGCAGCTGGATCACCCCGGCCGCGCGAATATTTTGCGGATGCATCTCATCCACCATGCAGCGGATGGTGCTACTCCAGGAGGAGATGCCGACCAGGTCTTCCGGGCGCAGACGGGTTTCAACATAGTGCGCCGCCGCGCTGCCGATGGCGTGCTTAATCTGTGCCCCGGTCGGGTCTTCGCCCACGTCCACCACAATCGCCTGACGAATGCCGTACTGCTCTTCCAGTGCCTTTTCCAGCGAGACAAAAATGTTGGTCGGTTGGACGACGGTAATTTTGACCAGCCCCTCTTTCTGGCAGCGCGTTAACGCCCGCGACACAAAGGACTGGGAGAGATGCAGCAGCGAGGCAATCTCGGACTGCTTTTTGTTCTCGCTGTAGTAAAGTGTCGCGATCTTGACCAGTAATCGCTGTTCATCCTGCTTAGACATAACGTTCCCCTCAATCGGCTGTCGTTATTTTTATTCATCCCTGAATATTTAACAAGCAAGGGCGATCGCGATCGGCCAGCCAAATGTGATCCTTTTCTCCTTTCTTCGAAATTTGCCTGCTCAAACCGTAGACAAACCCCGGAGCAAGGCATATCTTACATATCATGAATAATAAATCAGCATTGAATATATATTCAAAGCGGTCATAAGATCCCTGCTGTAGCACCGGTTACGGTGTTTCAGATCCTGCAAAGGGGGATTGCCTTACCCGGCTGGAATAATTATTCACAACAGATTATAAATTCAGGAGGTATGTTATGAATCCGTTCTCGCTCTCTATCGCGGAGCTTGAAACCCGAGCGCGCTCGATTCGTCGCCGGATCATCGTGCTGAATGCCGAAAGCCCGGCAGGCGGCCATACTGGCGCCGATCTCTCGCAGGTCGAACTGCTTACCGCGCTCTACTTCCGCATTCTGAACTGCTCTCCTCAGCTGAAGGACAGCGACGAACGCGACATCTACATTCAGTCGAAAGGCCATGCGGTTGGCGGGTACTACTGTGTGCTGGCCGAGGCCGGGTTTATCCCCGTCGAATGGTTATCCACCTATCAGCATGCCGACTCGCACCTGCCCGGCCATCCGGTGAAGCATAAAACACCAGGTATCGAGCTGAATACCGGCGCGCTGGGCCACGGCCTGCCGGTGGCGGTGGGGATAGCACTGGCGGCGAAGCGCAGCAACAGTAAGCGCCGGGTGTTTGTGGTGACCGGTGATGGCGAACTGGCAGAAGGCAGCAACTGGGAAGCCGCGCTGGTGGCCGCCCACTATCAGCTGGATAACCTGTTCATCATCAACGACAAAAACAACCTGCAGCTGGCGGGCTCAACCAAAGAGATCCTCAATACCGACCCGCTGGACGAGAAATGGAAAGCGTTCGGGCTGGAAGTGACCGCCTGCAACGGTAACGACATGGCCGACGTGGTTGCCACCCTGGAAGGCTTGCAGCCTGGCGGTAAACCCCACGTGGTGATCGCCCATACCACCAAAGGCGCCGGGATCTCGTTTATTCAGGGGCGTCCTGAATGGCACCACCGCGTGCCAAAAGGCGAAGAAATTGAACTGGCGCTGGAGGAACTGAAAGATGAGTAAAAGCGAACATCTCGCTACGGTGATGGTTGATGCCTTTATTGATGCCGTCGATCGCGGCGTGGACCTGGTGCCGGTGGTGGCGGATTCGACCTCCACGGCTAAAATTTCTCCGTTTATGCAGCGCTTCCCTGGCCGGTTAGTGAACGTCGGGATTGCCGAGCAGACGCTGGTCGGTGCCGCCGCCGGGCTGGCAATTGGCGGTAAAATTGCCGTCACCTGCAACGCCGCACCGTTTTTGATCTCGCGCGCCAACGAGCAGATCAAGGTCGACATTTGCTACAACAACACCAACGTTAAGCTGTTTGGCCTGAACGCGGGCGCCAGCTACGGCCCACTCGCCAGTACCCACCACAGCATCGACGATATCGCCATCATGCGCGGCTTTGGCAACATCGAGATTTATGCGCCGTCGAGCCCAAACGAGTGCCGCCAGATTATTGACTACGCCCTCGACCACGTTGGCCCGGTCTATATCCGTCTTGACGGTAAAGCCCTGCCGGAACTGCATGACGAAACCTACCGCTTTGCGCCAGGCAAGATTGATGTCCTGCGTGCAGGCCATGACGTGGCGCTGGTGGCAATGGGCTCCACCGTACATGAAATAGTGGAAGCCGCCGCACAACTCGCGCAAGAAGGTATTGACGCTACTGTTATCAACGTTCCATCTATTCGTCCCTGTGATACCCAACAGCTGCTGGCGGCGATTGCGCCCTGTAAGGCGGTGGTTAGCGTCGAGGAGCACAACGTCAACGGCGGTGTCGGCAGCCTGGTGGCTGAAGTGCTGGCCGAGGCCGGGTGCGCCATCCCGCTGAAACGTCTGGGGATTATGGATGGACAATACGCGATTGCTGCCGACAGAGCATCAACGCGGGCACGCCACGAAATTGATGTCGCCGGGGTGGTGAAACACGCCCGGGAAATGCTGGCGCGACGAGCTTCCTGAAAATAAAAACAACATCTTACTGGAGAGAAAAGCAATGTCCCGAATTCCTCAACAACTCACCATGGGCGTAGTTATCGGCAACCGCGGGTTTTTCCCAAGCTATCTGGTCGCAGAAGCGCGCGAGCAGGCGATTGCCCTGTTTGCCCGCCTGGGTATCAACACCATTATGCTCGACCCGAGCCAGACTGAGCTCGGCGGGGTTGAAACCCGTCAGGATGCCAAAACCTGCGCCGAACTGTTTCGCGCCCATCGCGACCGCATCCATGGCGTGGTGGTCCTGCTGCCTAACTTTGGAGATGAAAAAGCAATCGCTGAAACCCTGCGTCTCTCGGGCCTGAACGTACCGGTGCTGGTGCAGGCACAAGAAGATAACCTTGATAAAATGGGGCTGGCCACCCGCCGCGACAGCTTCTGCGGCAAGATCTCCCTGTGCAACAACCTGCGCCAGTACGGTATCCCCTTTACCCTGACCACCCAGCACGTCTGCGCCCTCACCGGCGACGTGTTTGAACAGGATTTACGTCGCTTCGAGCAGGTTTGTCGCGTGGTGACGAGCATGCGCGGCGTGCGCGTGGGTGCCATCGGCGCACGTCCTGCGGGCTTCAATACCGTGCGCTACAGCGAGAAATTACTGGAACGCCTCGGCATTGCCGTTGAAACCCTCGATCTGTCCGAAGTCTTTACCCGCATTAAAACGCTGCGCGATGACGATATCCGCGTGGACGAAAAACGCCGCATCCTGATCGATAACGCCGACGCCAGCGGCATTCCGGCTGACAAGCTGGTCACCATGGCGAAGCTGTTTGTGGTCATCAGTGAATGGGTGGTCGCCAATGATATCGACACCACGGCCATCCAGTGCTGGACGTCGCTGCAGGAGAACCTGGGGATTAACGTCTGCTCGATCATGAGCGTGATGTCCGGCCAGCTGATGCCAAGCGCCTGTGAAGTGGATGTGATGGGCGCGCTGTCGATGTTCGCACTGGCGAGCAGCAATATGAATCCGGCCTCCATCGCCGACTGGAACAATAACTTCGGCGACGATCGCGACAAGTGCGTGCTGTTCCACTGCGGTAACTTCGCTGCCTCAAGCCTTGAATCCCCGCATATGGGCACCGCCGATATCATCGGTACCACCGTCGGGAAAGAGAACACCTGCGGCGCCGTTCACGGTCGCCTGAAGAGCGGCCCGCTGACCTACTTCCGCCTGAGCACCGACGATCTTACTGGCGAGATCAAAGCCTACGTAGGCCAGGGCCAGTCGGTGGACGATCCGCTGGACACGGTCGGCTGCCGGGCGGTGATTCAGGTGCCACATCTGGAAAACCTGCTGAACTGGATCTGTCGCAACGGCTTTGAGCACCACGTGGCGATGAACCACTCGGCCAGCGCTGAGATCCTGCACGAGGCGTTTACCCGCTACCTCGGCGTCTCAACCTATCTCCACCACTAAAGGCAGGAGGCCGCTATGTCGGTGAGTAAGGACATCATCATCGCCCTCGATGAGGGCACCACCAATGCGAAAGCGGTGGCGCTGGACGCGAAGGGCCACGTGGTGGCCAGCTTCTCGCGGGCGCTGGCGATTCAGACCCCGCATGAAGGCTGGGTTGAACAATCTGCCCAACTGCTGGTTGAAGCCTCTCTTGAGGTCGTGGCCCGCGCCATTGCCACTGTTGGCGTGGACCGCGTTGCCGCGCTGGCGATCAGTAATCAGCGTGAAACCGTGGTGGGCTGGTACCGGGCAACGGGTAAACCGATTGCCCCGGCGCTTAGCTGGCAGTGCTCGCGCACGGCGGCCTTTTGCCATCAGCTGCGCGAAAACGGCAATGGCCCGCACATTAAAGCGGTAACCGGTCTGCCCGTCGCCCCGCTGTTCTCGGCGTCGAAAATGCGCTGGCTGCTGGATAACACCCCCAGCGGTGCAGAGCTGGCCGCAACGGGGGAGATCTGCCTTGGCACCGTCGACAGCTGGCTGCTGTGGCAGTTTACGCAGGGTGAGGCCTTCTACTGTGACTATGCCAACGCGGCCCGCACGCAACTGATGAGCCTGCACACCGCCGACTGGGATCCGGAAATGCTGGCTTTGTTTGGCATTCCGCGCGCGGCGCTGCCGACCATCAAACCCTCCAGCGGCCTGTTTGGCTACACCCGTGGCTGCCCGTCGATCCCCGACGGACTGCCGGTAATGGCGATGATTGGTGACTCTCACGCCGCGCTGTTTGCCCACGGTCTGGGTGCCGAAGGGTGCGTCAAAGCGACCTACGGCACTGGCTCGTCGGTGATGGCGCCGGTTGCCTCTGCCCGCTGCGACGTGAGTGCCCTGGCGACCACCGTGGCCTGGCATGACGGTGAGACGCTGGTGTACGGCCTGGAAGGTAACATTCCGCATACCGGTGATGCCGTGGCATGGATGGCGGACAGCACCGGGCTCAGCGAGCTATCGCAGGCAGAGCTGGCCCATGAGCTGAACACCCTCCCCCGTTCGGTAGACTCGACGCTGGGGGTCTATTTTGTGCCGGCCCTTACCGGACTTGGTGCCCCCTGGTGGGATGAGAATGCGCGCGGCATGATCCACGGCCTGAGCCGGGGCGTGAAGCGGGCGCACCTGATCCGCGCGGCGCTGGAGTCCATCACCTACCAGATTGCCGATGTGATACAGGCCATGCGCGTACATCCGGGCTTTACCCTCAATGCTCTGATGGTCGACGGCGGACCGACGAAAAATGACTGGCTGATGCAGTATCAGGCCGACCTGCTTGGTTGCCCGGTGATGCGCAGCGACGTCGCAGAACTGTCGGCGATGGGGGCTGCCCTGCTGGCACGTAAGGCGCTGTTTAACCTGACCACCTCGCAGCTGCGCCAGTATCTGCCGGAACATGTCACCTTCAGCCCGGATATGGCGCGTCATGCCCGCCTACAAACCCGCTGGCAAGCCTGGCAGGAGACGGTTGCCCTGTTGCGGAAGTAAAAAAAACCGTCTGGCGTATCACCCGCAGCGCGGTTCAATCAGTGAGTACGGACGGATTCTCTCCCCACAGGGGGACATTTGTTGCTCAATGGGTTGGCAAAGAAACTGCCAGCTGGAACGAGGAGCATCACTTGTCTCTCTGTCGCCTTTCCTTCATCAATCACACCATTACCAGTCACTGACTTTTACCAGAATGCAAAAACAAGCACACTCTACCAATTAACTAACCAAAGTCTGTTTGTAACCCTTTATTTCACCCGCAACATGATTAAATATTAAAAATCAGTCGGTTAAAAAATATTTTATTATTTCAATTAAAAGTCATTTCAACAGTCATAAATTAGTCATACAATTGCCGCAATAAAGCAGTTTAAAAATAACCCAATCTCAGGCACATGATGATGACTAACAAAGTGACTATACAGACAGTTCTGGCCAACACCACTCAACAATCCGAGGGTTTGTGGTCTATTTTTTCACCGAAATACAAGCGTGTTATCAGCAATATCATAAAACTGACTAACGGCAAGTACAGAACTACGCATGACATGCTGGAACATAAATCCTTTATGTCTTCTATCTCCAGTCTACTGCCCTTGTTCAAAACCCCCGCAAGCGTATCTCCCTTTAAACAGGCAATCATGACTGTCACAGCCGCCTTGATACTGTCACCGATGATGGTTGCGCATGCTCAGGACCTGTCTCAGGCTCAGGAGCATTTCTCACATGCAAACCGGATAGCAGGTTCCATCACCCTTGAGAACATTCGGGATAACGTACAATCCCAGGGCTCAACCAATGGGGTAAACAGTGTTGCACAGAACATGTCAAACGAGCGCAATCAGGCCCATAATGACCTGAAATCAGCGCAAGATGCGCAGACTGTCGCGGACGTACAGGCTGAAAAAGCCGCTAAGGATGCAGTTGCCAGACAAGCCGCTAAAGATGCTGCTGATAGTGCTCAGGTCATGCGTGAGAACCAGGCGTACAGCTCAAACCTTAAAAACATGCACACCACACAGGACCACCTTGATGTTGGTGCGCCGGGTATTACCAAAGAATCTAACCCCACAGGGCATCCAACAGGCCAGATCAGCCCGATGGACCCCAAAGGCTGGACTATGCAACCGGCTGTGACTAAAGAGTCTAATCCTCTGGGTCACCCAACAGGCCAACAGCCAACGGTGGGCGGTTATACTCAGGTACAATCTGCAGCCACTCACGCCAGCACCGGTGTGGCATCTAATTTGACAGCACAGGGCGCAGTTCAGTCGAATGCCGTGCAGACCCAGAGCGTGACCAGCACGCAGGTTCAGTCCGGCTCGGCTTCCAGCGGTACCACCCCGGCAAGTGTCAGCACCGCTCAGGCCCAGGCTCAACCTCAGACAACCGGAACCGTCACGCAGACTCAGGTTAATGCCCCGCAGCAGAATACAAGCACCCCGGCGGAGAGCTTATCTGCTCAGGGCGCAGTTCAGTCAAATGCTGTGCAGACCCAGAGCGTGACCAGCGCGCAGGTTCAGTCCGGCACGGCTTCCAACGGCACCAACCCGGCAAGCATTAGTACGGCTCAGGCTCAACCTCAGACGACCGGAACCGTCACGCAGATGCAGGTTAATGCGCGACAGCAGCGTACGAGCACCCCGGCAGAGAGCTTATCTGCTCAGGGCGCAGTTCAGTCGAATGATGTGCAGACCCAGAGCGTAACTACCGCGCAGGTACAGTCCGGTACGGCTTCCAACGGTACCACCCCGGTAAGCATCAGCACGGCTCAGGCTCAACCTGAGACGATCGGAACCGTCACCCAGACGCAAGTGAATGTCCCGCAGCAAGTTGGCAGCACCACCACTGCAGACATCTCTGCTCAGGGCGCTGTAGAGTCTGATGCTCCGCAGACCAGTGACATCTCCACCGTTCAGATTCAGTCCGGCGCGGCCACCAGCGGCACTACCCCGGTAAGCATCAGCACAGCTCAGGCTCAGGCTCAACCTGAGACGATCGGAACCGTCACCCAGACGCAAGTGAATGTCCCGCAGCAAGTTGACAGCACCACCACTGCAGACATCTCTGCTCAGCCTGATCAGCAACAACCCGTGCAGACAGCAGGCGTCGTAACTACTCTGCAGAACATCGCAGCCGCTAAACCTGGTACAGTGACAGCCGTCGCTGACATTGACGCGAGTAACGTATCCGCCTCTGTCAACAGCACCATCAATGTCGCAGTGACCAGCATGAAACCCTCCCAGCCGGTAACTGCAACTGTTAATGGTGTATCCATGACGACCACTGCCGGGGAACTGGCGAAGATGCAGCCTCTGGCTCAGGTCTCTGTGCCGATGTCCAGTGTGTTTGTCGGTGTCGTGCGAAATGGCAACAATCACGATCGTAACCCTTCAGCGGGTGAACATGGCACGGGTAACGGCGCAAACAACGCCGCTAACTCGAACTCTGCTCATGGGCTGGGTGGCGGGAACCATATTGGCGGCGGCTCTGCTGAGTCTGGTTCACGCAGTATCGGTCACTGGTAAGCATTAATTGTAACGTTACCGCCTGATTGACCCGTTCATCAGCGGTAATCACAACATGTTCAGATTCGTTTTAATGCAGGTCGGATCTGAACATGTTTTCAACGCGGATTCAGGCAGTCAACATACTGTCAATTACACAGGGAGAGGTTTAGCTGTCAACATTGTGTTACATGGGGGGAAATAGTGTCACCTTATCAAGGTTAAGTCTCAGCCCGAATTAATGACTTATTTAAGTGATTGATGATAGGCTGTTGACACACAACACAATGAGACCCACCTATAATGACCCACTTCTTCTTTGAGCATTCACAGCTTGATCCTGGCGTTAAAGATGTGAACGATCTCAACCACGTGCTGCGCAAACCTGACGAAAACAATGCGTTTGTCATCTCTTCGCAGGTGGCTACATTTGTCACCAATGCGATGATTTTTGATGGCCCTAAACTGGTCTTTGCCGACTGCTGCTTTGCCCTGAATGATGCGGCAGAGTTTGTCGAGTTCGATGCTGATGGCAACGCTATTCGCTACAGTGAACCCGTACCTGACTGGTATCAAACCCCGGGTGAATTTGTCTCGGGTGAGTGGCTTAAAACACATGGCTTAGATGACATGACCGCCGCCGAATTCATAAAAGAGATCAAAGAGGGCTTTCCTGACCTTGAAC
The DNA here is from genome assembly GCF_051656365.1 of Silvania sp. Taxonomy (NCBI): domain Bacteria; kingdom Pseudomonadati; phylum Pseudomonadota; class Gammaproteobacteria; order Enterobacterales; family Enterobacteriaceae; genus Silvania; species Silvania sp. Next base: position 104,512 of record NZ_JBOGBT010000088.1, read on the forward strand.
AACGCCGCCAGCATGTCGGACTGATGTTTGATCTCCGACTGGAAACCTTAAATCCGGTGTACGCTGCTCGACACCAGGTAACAAAACCGGGCAATACAAACCGTGTATCTACCGCGCCAAAAGTATCAGATATAGGTTCTTTTGAAATCTTCGCCCAGATGGTTACCAGACTTCGCGAGGTGGTCACGGAGTCGAAAAGATTGCCAACGATGCTTGATCTCTGCGGTACTAACAATATTGCCCGTACCGATGTCAGGCTTAAGGCAAGTGTGCGAACCTGGTTTAAGGGGATAACCGGGGAACTCCCACCCAACAATACCAGACAGGCGGTGATTGATAAGCTCATCGAGGCTGGCAGCCCTGAAAAAGCAGCCCTGAAAGTGCAGCTATTCTGCGCGCCGATACGTGACAGGCTCCAGGAAATTGACGCCTTCGGGCTTGAACTTTGGTATAAAGCCCTCTCTGAAGCCATTGCTCAGGCCGGCGATCAAAATGTCTCGGATTTCAGTTTCAGAATCTAAATCCTTAAGGCATCAAGCTAACTCAACGGTCATGCAGCAGGTCGGGATATCGTTTTTATCTGTCATATCATACGCAGATAGAGGCAAATTCCCCCCGATGCACCCGTTGAGCATTACCTGTATTTGAGATAAGTAGAAGTCATTGACGGTATTTTAATCGTCTGTATCTGATATTAGGTTTTTCTAAATCAGTACATCAATTAATCGACGCATAGGTTATGGATTTACCCAGGGGAGGATATATTTATTCAAAAACCTATAGCTACAGATAACCCCCTAAACGCAACAGCATATTTATTACACTGTTTGATAAAGATATATTAAAGCTGATAGCAATAGATTTAATAATACCCCTCAAATTAGTAAGTCTAATATCGCAGGTTCGACGCCTTTACCGGCACCCATTCAAACCGTTGAGGTTGCCATCAAGCGTCACGCCTTCTAAGGGGCCAGCGACACTCTCATGCGTAACTGGACGAACAACCCTCCCACGTCACGGCCGCTTCCGGATTTGACCCATTATCCACTGCCACTTTCTGGTTCTGACCCATTATTCACTGACTTATCCAATGGCCCGCCGATAATATTTTTTCCTCACTCTGCGGATATTTGAGTTAAGTGAACTTATCTTCTTAATTAACCATAAATTACAGCTTTTATTACACGATTAGACATCTTGACACAGATGTTGCCGATCGGTAATTATTACGTAAAGCAATAAGGTTTATCTTATTTCTTGTTCGTTATTCCGGCCGTGCCATTTATCAACTCATTGTTATGTCGGGATATCCTGAGAAAAATCATGATCGGCGGGTCTTTTAATCTTTCTTTAATAAAGGTCTCTTCAGTCAATGGGGTTTCTTCCAGGTCGATACGGTTGCCACATCCTTCCTGCAATCATACTTTCTTTACCCTTTGTCATTTCTGTGGCGATGGCTCAGGCGAGGGCACCTTCGTCCCCCTCGCAGCATATTTCTGACGACACCTCGCCGGGCGGTTTGTTTGCCGCACTGCGGAGCACAATGCTCCATCACCCCAGTCTGGCCAGTCAGCAGGCGCTTGTGCGTTCCAAAGAGGCCAACGCCGACAGCGCCCGCGCGGCACGTTTGCCCACGCTTGGGGCCAGCGCGGGGACGGGGCAAATTTCGGGTTACAATGATTCCAGTTCGACCACGCTAAGCGTATCGCAACCGTTATGGGCGTTTGGGCGTATCGACAGTGCCATTGACTACGCCGACACTGACACGGTTGCTCAGCAAGCCACGGCCTGGGCTGCGCGTCGTGAATTGCTGGAAGAGACCGCAGTGGCCTACGCGAATGTGCAGGGTGTACGCGAGCGTCTTACCGTTGCTGAAGCGAACGTTAACAACCATCAGGCGTTGCAGGAACAGATCCAGCGCCGTGCGCAGGGGGGACTGGCTTCTTCGGCTGATGTCAGCCTGGCGAAGGCCCGATTGTTGCAGGCACGTTCCTCGTTCGAACAGGCAAAATCGGACCTGCTAACCGCCGAATCCACGCTGTTATCCTTGACTCAGGAGCCGATCGCAAGCGATCTGCCGGTGCCTGGCAGCATCCTCAAACTGCCTGCCGCTCAGTCTATCCAGGAACAAATCCTTGCGCAGAGTGCGAGCGTGCGAGCACGCGAAGCGGGGGTCACGCTGGCCGAAACGGATGTGGAACGTCAGCGTACCTCATCGCTGCCGACCGTCTCCCTGCAAGCCTCTCGCAACGACTACTCGGGTATCCCCAACCAGAGAAATGACAATACGATCAATGTTGTTGTGACCGGCACGATGGAAGGTCTGGGACTGGTGAACCGCGGCCTGCAGAACGCGGCACTGGAGCGGGTGGAGTCCGCACGACAGGATCTGGCCCAACAACGCCACAGCGAAGAGATTGAGACACGCCAGTTGCTCGATCGGCGTGATGCTAACCAGACGCTGATAGCCGGTTATGAGCAGTCTGTCATCGAACTCAGCGACACGCTGGCATCGTTCCGTCGCCAGTACGAATCGGGCTATAAGAGCTGGCTGGATGTCCTCAACGCCGTGCGTGAATTAACCGAACAACAACAAGCGCTGGTATCGGCACGCTCGGCATGGCGGGCCGACTCTCTGCGCCTGGCCGCACGCACGGGCCGTATGGACGATACCACTGGCGCCCTGCCCACGGGCACACAATTAGCTAACACGTCTGCGAGCCATCCCTGATGATACCTGTTCCTCTCTCTGAATTACTGGCCCTGCTGGACAAGCTACACGCCCCGGTGAATAAAGCGGCATTAACGCAGGCGTATGCGCGTGCGCAGACCGTTCCTCCGCTGACAGATCGCCCACAGGATCAGGTGCGCGGTTTACTGTCGGACGCGGGGATGAAAGATGTCCGGCTGGCGTTGCTTCCCTGGCGGCGATTTGATCCCCGCCATCTCCCGGCACTGATGTGGCACGAACAGGCATGGTGGCTGGCCGAACGTCACATTGAGGGCGGGAATACCGATACCCTTACGCTGACCCGTGAAGGTGCCGAATCCCGAACGCTGGCGCCAGACGACATTGTGACCGGTGCGCCGGGTACGGCTGCGGGTGACGAAACGGCGGTACTCTGGTTCAGCCTTGCTTCACATGTACAGTCAGAGAACCTCTCTGATAGCGAAAACCCGGCCATGCGCCTGGTCTGGCGGGAACTGTTGCGCGACCGCAGCTGGGTATTCCGGGTCGTAGCCGCCACGCTGCTGGTGAACATCCTGGCGATTCCCACATCGCTCTTCGCGATGCAGGTCTACGATCGCGTGGTTCCCACCCTGGCCTGGGCAACACTGACCACTCTGGTGGTGGGGATGGTGCTGGTTGTGGGGCTGGACTGGCTACTTAAAACACTGCGTGCCCGCATCATGGACAGCGTTGCCAGCAGTGTGGATAAACGCCTTTCCCAGCATGTCTATGAACACCTGCTGCACCTGCAACTCGACCAGCAGCCCGGCAGTCTTGGCACGCTGGCCGCACAGGTGGGGGCCCTGGATTCGGTACGCCAGGTTGTCTCTGCCGGTCTGGTCTTCGGTATCGTGGATCTGCCGTTTGCCTTTCTGTTTATCGGGCTTATTGGTTTGATCGGTGGGCCCGTTGGCTGGGTTTACCTCGGAATGCTTCCTGTCGCGCTGGCGCTTGGCCTGTATACCCGACTGCGCTTACGCCGCCTCACGCGCCAACAGATGCTTCGCAGCAACGAGCGTCTGGGCCTGTTAGTGGACAGTATTCGCGGCGCCGAGACGCTGCGTGCCAGTCATGCTGGCTGGCGCTTTGCACAAGACTGGCAGACGCTCAGTAATTCCATTGCGGGCTACAGCATTCAGCAAAAATCGCTTACCCAGTTCTGTACTAACACCACCGGCAGTCTGTCGACGCTGGCGTATGTTATGGGGATTGTGGTGGGAGTCTGGGGCGTCGAGGCCGGATATTTGACCACCGGGGGCATGGTCGCGTGCAGTATTCTGGGTGGTCGTGTCATCGGGCCGGTGAGTCAGGGCGTTCAGTACCTGATGCAGTGGCAGCAGGTCAGAGAAGCGCTGGATATGGTGAACAACCTGCTGCGCAAACCTACGGAGCGCCGCCCCGGACAGACCCTGTTGTTACCCGATCGCCTGCCACAACATATTGGTGTGGAAAAGCTGCGCTTCGCCTTTCCGCAGTCTCCGGTACAACAACTCAATATTCCCGCACTCCACTTTCACGCCGGTGAACGCGTTCTGCTGTTAGGGCCCGTTGGCGGCGGCAAATCGACGTTGCTGAAGATCCTGGCCGGGCTGTATCGCCCCGGTGAGGGCCGCGTACGTCTGGGAGATGCCGATTTGTGGGAGATTGATCCCCAGTTGGTCAGCGCTCAGGTTGGCTATCTGCCACAAGCGGTGCAGCTCTTCAAAGGTACGCTGCGCAGCAATCTTATGCTGGCGGGTGCCGTCAGCGACACCACGCTGACGGAGGTCACCCGCGATCTGGCGCTGGATCAGGTGGCTGCCGGTAATCCGCTGGGAATGGATATGGCTATCAGTGAAGGTGGCTCGGGTCTTTCTGGCGGTCAGCGCCAGCTGGTCGGCCTGGCACGTGTGCTGATGTCTCGTCCACGTATCTGGCTTCTGGATGAACCGACGGCCTCGCTTGATGGCGAAGCTGAGACCCGGGTCTGGAAAGCCTTGCAAGCCAGGCTGCAGCCAGAAGATATCCTCATCGTCGCCACTCACCGTCCGATGGCTGCCGTTAATTTTGCCACCCGCGTACTGGTCGTGCAGGAAGGTACCGTCGTACGCGATGGTGCGCCAGACAAGGTGATGCCAGGACTGATGGCCCGCGCCACGGCCTCCCGGCCCACCGTTGAGGTAATGAACGTAAAAACACGTATGCCAGCAGCATCAAATTCAGCAGGAGTCCTTAATGGCCGTTGAACTGTTTGACGACGAGGTCGCTGACGCCGCGCGCGTGCATCGACTTGAAAACTACCACCGTAGCCGAATCTCCGCCGGGCTTATCTGGAGCATCGTTGCACTGGTGCTGGGTTTTGTCATATGGGCTATGTATTTTCACATTGATGAAGTCGCCCGGGCACACGGTGAAGTTATCGCCAGCAGTCGGGTGCAGATCATCCAGACCGTGGACGGGGGCGTACTTTCCGAGCTGCATGTCAAAGAGGGTGACCATGTTAAGGCGGGGCAGATTCTGGCTCGCCTCGATCCCACCCGCGTTGAGGCAGCGGCGGGTGAAGTGGACGCGCGGATCGTCGGTCTCAGGGCACGTATTGCCCGACTTCGCGCAGAATCAACGGGACAGTCAACTCCCCGCTTCCCTTCCGATCCCGGCCCGGCATTGCGCGAGCAGGCAGACATTGAACGCGCACTGTTTCTGCAACGCCGTCAGAGCCTGCAGGAAGATATCACCGCGCTGCAAACTGCGGTGAATTTAGCCAATCAGAAGCTCAACCTGGTGAACGGGCTTGAACGCTCAGGCGATGTTAGCACCAGCGAGCGGCTTAACGCGCAGCGCGATCTCAATGATGCCCGTGCCCGCCTGCTGGGTCGGCGCAATAAGTTTTTAGATGACTCGCGAGCCGATCTCACCAAGGCAGAAGATGAACTGAGCCAGACACTGCAGCAGATGGCCGGTCGTCGCCAGCAGGTGCACGATACGGTCTTTACGGCCATGGGGCCTGGGATAGTCAAAAACGTCCGCGTCACCACCCTGGGCGGGGTATTACGTGCCGGGGATGAGATCATGCAGATCGTCCCGTCAGATGATGCCCTCATCATTGAAGCTAAGGTTCTGCCTGCTGATATCGCCCGCGTGCAGGTTGGACTGCCGGCCACCGTCCGCCTTGATCCCTTCGATTACACCATTTATGGCGCACTGCAGGGTGAAGTGATTTATGTGTCGGCCGACACCCTCAAGGAAAACACACAACGTGGCGAGGAGATCTACTACCGCGTCCATGTTCGCTTGAAAAACCATGCAGAAGGCCAGTCAGACCGTCAGGAAGACGGACAGTTTGTGCGCAGTACGACGGGTCGCCAGCTGGACATCCTGCCGGGCATGACATCTCAGCTCGACATCCGTACCGGCGATCGCACGCTGATGGACTTTTTACTTAAACCTTTGCGTAAAACACTTAGTGAATCATTCCAGGAGCGATGACACCGCAGGTTGTCGTTGCACCCGATTTTCCTGTTCGCCCCAATTGGACATAACACACAATGCAATCCGAGGCCCAGATGAAGCCAAGCCAATATACGCTCAGTACCGGTAAAACTCGTATCTCCCTGCAGGCCGGGCAGACCAACATTCACAAGGCTGCACCGGGTGAAACTTACCGGGTGCTCAAGCGCAAGGGCGAAAAAGACCAGGAAAATCTGGCTGATGACGTCGTGGCTTCGCGTCACGGGCAAGATCTGCACCTGGATTATGCCGACGGCACCACGCTGACCCTGCAGGACTGGTTTACGCAAAGCGATACCAGCGTAACCCTGCCTGCTGATGGCACCTCTACCCAACTGATGACGCCCGCCAGCACCGAAGGGGCGGCGTTGGCCGACGGCAGCCATGTTTTCTATGCGCACGGTTCGCCGGACGCGCTGGCCAGCATGACCTCAGGCCATCCGGGGCTGGAGAGTATCTTATCCGGCCTGCAGAATAGCTCGGTCGTGTCTGGCCATCCGGTCACCTACCTGCCTCAATCGCATTCTTACACGGGCTACCTCGCCGGAGTGGTTGGACTGGGGGGCGTGGTCGGGGTTGCCGTAGCGAGTGGCGGTGGTGGCGGTGGCAATGGCGACAAGCACGACAACGGTGGAGGAGAAGCCACGGTACAGAACAACGTCGAGCTTAATTTTGTCGGCGGCCCGGCGCTCAGCGGTAACGATTTAAACGTGGAGATTTATCAGGCCGATGGCAAAACGCTGATTGGCACGGGGACGCTGGGGCCAAACGGCTCGGTAACCGTGTCTGCGGGCAGTTACAGCGGCGTGGTCATTGTTAAGCTCGTCAACAGCGGCAGTGCGGCGGACTACCTGGACGAAGCGACTGGCGCGGGCAAAGACCTCTCTGCTCAGCTCTGGAGCATGGGTGTTATCTCCGGGGACAACAGTACCCTCGTTCTCAATATTAACGTATTGACCACCCTCGCCTATACCAAGGCCCAGCAAGCCATCGGCGGCACGCCTGACAGTCCAGCCACCCTGAGCGCGACGCAGGTGGCCGACACCTCCGCCGCCGTCAGCAGCCTGTTTGGCGTGGATGACATTCTGAACACCACGGTCGTCGCTACCAACGGCGGCAGTTATGACGCGACCGATGGCTTGAGTGCCGGTGAAAAATATGGTCTCCTGCTGGCGGCATTCTCCGGCGCAGAAGCCAACGCCGGTGCGTCCACCCAGACCATCCTTGACACCATCACTGCCGGAACCACACTCGGCAGCGGTAGCAGTCTGTCCGATGGGGTGCAGTCGTTGCTGATTAAAGGCGCAGCGGCCGCCACTGACACGTCCGGCGGCCTCAGCCTCATTATTGACACCCATGCGCCTGTCTTCACCAGCGCCACGACCGCCAGCGTAGATGAAAACATCGGGGCAGGCCAGGTGGTCTGGACTGCTGTCGCCACCGACCCCAGCCAATTTAGCTACAGCCTGGGCAGCACCGGTGATAGTGCGCTGTTCAGCATCAATGCCTCCACCGGTGCGGTCACGCTGACCGGCAACCCGGATTATGAGAGCAAAGCCAGCTACAGCTTCACCGTTGTCGCCACCGATGCGGCTGGCAACGCCAGCAGCCAGACGGTCACCCTGGATATCAACAACCTCGATGAGGTTGCCCCGACCATCACCAGCGGCGCGACGGCCACGGCGATCGACGAAAACAGCGGTGCGGGTCAGGTGATTTACACCGCCACGGCGACCGACACCGGCGATATCAGCGCAGGCGTCACCTTCTCGCTGAAAGCGGGCAGCGACGCGGGCCTGACTATCGACCCTGTCACCGGGGCGGTCACGCTGACCGGCAACCCGGATTTTGAGAGCAAAGCCAGCTACAGCTTCACCGTTGTGGCCACCGATGCGGCGGGTAACGCCAGCAATCAGGCGGTCACCCTGGGGATCAACAACCTCGATGATGCCGCCCCGACGATCACCAGCGGCACAACCGCCACGGCGATTGAAGAAAACAGCGGTGCGGGTCAGGTGATCTACACCGCCACGGCGACCGACAGCGCCGATATCAGCGGGGGCGTCACCTTCTCGCTGAAAGCGGGCAGCGACGCGGGCCTGACCATCAACCCGACCACCGGGGCGGTCACCCTGACCGGCAACCCGGACTTTGAGAGCAAAGCCAGCTACAGCTTTACCGTTGTCGCCACCGATGCGGCGGGTAACGCCAGCAGTCAGACAGTTACGCTCGGGATCAACAACCTCGATGAGGTTGCCCCGACCATCACCAGCGGCGCGACGGCCACGGCGATTAACGAAAACAGCGGTGCGGGTCAGGTGATCTACACCGCCACGGCAACCGACACCGGCGATATCAGCCATGGCGTCACCTTCTCACT
>NZ_JBOGBT010000089.1:0-15532 GCF_051656365.1 Silvania sp.
TGAGTCTTAATCTGCCCGACGTCAGGCAGCCCGTTACCCTGGTAGGGGAGTTTACCCTCCCGCTGGTGCCGGACGGTTTGCCGGTGCAGGGGCACGCGGTGGCGACCTTCTCGGTGCCGCAAATCCCCTCGCTGCTGGATGCCGATCTGGCGTGGAAAGAGAACCAGGGGCAGCTGGTGATGATCGCCCGGGAGAGTGGCGAACCGCTGCTCGATCTCCCCTGGCAGATCACCCCCGAAAGACTGACCATCAGCGACGGTCGCTGGCGCTGGGATCGGGCGGGCATCCCGCTGAGCGGACGGCTGGGGCTTAAGATCGACAACTGGCAGCAGGGCAGCGAAAACGCCCTGATCAGCGGGCGAATGAACGTGCTGACGCAGGGCGATGCCGGAAAAGGCAACGCGGTACTGACCTTTGGCCCTGGCAAGCTGAGTATGGATAACAGCGCCATGCCGCTGCAGTTAACCGGCGAGGCCAAACAGAATGACCTGACGCTGTACGCCGGGCTGCCGGCGACGCTGACCGGCAGCCTGATCGATCCCAGGCTGACCTTTGCACCGGGTGCGCTGCTGCGCTCCCGTGGAAGAATCATCAACTCCCTGAATATCGACGAAGTGCGCTGGCCGCTGGCCGGGGTTGCGCTCACCCAAAAGGGCATTGATGGGCGTCTGCAGGCGATCCTGCGCGCCCACGAACAGGAGATGGGCGACTTCACGCTGCACCTCGACGGTCAGGCCAACGATTTCCTGCCGGATAACGGGGTATGGCAGTGGCGCTACTGGGGCGAGGGTCACTTTACGCCGATGCATGCCCGCTGGGACGTGGCGGGCCGGGGGGAGTGGCGCGACAGCGTGATTGAACTCAGCGAACTCTCGACCGGATTCGACAAACTGCAGTACGGCACCATGCTGGTCAGCGAGCCGCGACTGGTGCTGGACAGCCCCATCCGCTGGCAGCGCGACCCCGATCGGCCGCACATTAGCGGCGCGCTGGCGTTTGATGCCAAAGAAACCACTTTTAGCGGCAGCAGCCTGTTACCCGCCTCGTCGCTTAAGTTCAGCGTCGACGGTACGGATCCGACCTTCTTTCAGTACAAAGGCACGCTCCACGCCGAGGCGATCGGCCCGGTGCAGGTTAATGGCCGCTGGGACGGCGAGCGCCTGCGCGGGCAGGCGTGGTGGCCGAAACAGTCCCTGAGCGTCTTCCAGCCGCTTATCCCCCCGGACTGGAAAATGACCCTCAGGGAGGGCGAGCTGTATGCTCAGGTGGCTTTTTCTGCCGCGTCCGATCAGGGCTTTGAGGCCGGAGGGCACGGGGTGCTGACCGGGGGCAGCGTCTGGATGCCGGACAACAAAATCAATGGCGTCGATTTTGTCCTGCCGTTCCGGTTCAGCGAGGGCACCTGGTCGCTGGGCACGAGAGGCCCGGTGACGCTGCGCATTGGTGAAGTGATTAACCAGGTCACGGCGCGCAACATCACCGCCGACTTGCAGGGCGATTACCCCTGGAGCGACGTCAACCCGCTGCTGCTGACCGACGTCAGCGTTGATCTGCTGGGGGGCAAAGTGACCATGCAGCAGCTGCGGCTGCCCCAGCACGACGCGGCCCTGCTGCGGGTGCAGAATATCTCGTCCAGCGAGCTGATTGGCGCCATTAATCCCAAACAGTTTGCCATGTCCGGCTCGTTCAGTGGGGCGCTGCCGTTCTGGCTGGACAACGAAAAGTGGATCATCAAAGATGGCTGGCTGAGCAACGCCGGTCCGATGACCCTGCGCATCGACAAAGACACCGCCGATGCGATTATCAAAGACAACGCCGGGGCGGGCCTGGGGATTAACTGGCTTCGCTATATGGAAATATCCCAGTCGTGGACGAAACTCAATGTAGATAATCTTGGCGAGTTAACCCTGGAGTCGGCGATCCGGGGTGCCAGTCGGGTGGACGGGCACACCAATGCCGTCCATCTGAATTACACCCATCGGGAGAACGTGTTTACCCTCTGGCGCAGCCTGCGTTTTGGCGACAATCTGCAGACATGGCTCGAGGAACACACAGCATTACCGGATAACCGCTGTCCGACAGGCAAGGAATGTAAGGAATAACCATGAAAAAGCTGGCCGGTGGGATCACCGTGAGCATGATACTGCTGCTGACAGGCTGTACGCCGAGGATCGAAGTGGCGGCATCGAAGGAGCCGATCACCATCAATATGAACGTAAAAATCGAACACGAGATCCACATCAAAGTGGATAAAGACGTGGAGTCGCTGCTGAAGTCGCGCAGCGATCTGTTCTGAGGTCATGATGAGAAAAACACTGGCTCTCCTGATCCTGACGCTGGGAATCAGCGCCCCGGCAGCCGCGCTGACCCTGAACGAGGCCCGCGCCCAGGGGCGGGTAGGGGAAACCCTGAGCGGCTATATCGCTCCGCGCGAACGGGATCGCGACACGCTGGCGCTGGTCGAGCAGATTAACAAGGCGCGCGCCGACAGCTATCAGCGGCTTGCCGACAGCAACAATATTCCGGTGGATGAAGTGGCCAAAATGGCCGGGACCAAGCTGGTGGCGCGCGCTAACCCCGGGGAGTATGTCCAGGGTATTAACGGTAAATGGTTACAGAAGTAACTAGCGATGGCGTTTGCGGTATTCGCCAGGCGAAATACCAAAGCGCTGCTTAAACGCCGTGGAGAAGTGGCTATGGTCGGTAAAGCCCCAGCTGTAGCCAATCCCCGCCAGCTTTTCATCATCACGGGTGCCGCGTAGCATCTGCGCGCACAGATCCAGACGGCGATTCTTAATGTACTGCGCCACCACCAGTCCTTTCTCGGCGAACATCCGGTACAGACTGCGCACCGACATTCCACTTTCAGAGGCGATCCACTCCGGGCGCAGGTGCTCGGCCTGGATATGGTCGTCAATCAGGGTCAGGACGTGGGTAAACTGACGCTCCTTGCGCGGCTGCACGCTTTCGCGCTGCTGCAGCACCGGGCGCAGCAGGCAGACCATCGCCTCCAGCGCGGCTTCGCTTTCCGTTTCGCTCAAGGCCGGGTTGCTCATGCTCTCCTGCAATAACCGGTAGCTGAGCTGAACGGTGGGCAGGGTGCGGGAGAGCTTGTGCGCGCAGCTCACTTCCTGAAAACGAAAATGCTGTTCGAGGATCTGACGGGGCAGCAGGAGCGAAATCTGACGGGATTTTTCCGGCCAGTAGATAGAGCAGGGGCGCGAGGCGTCGATCAGGGTGATATCGCCCGCGTTCAACACAATCTGTCGATCGTCCTGTTCCAGCCCGGCTTCACCATCAATCTGAAAAACGGTGTAGAACCAGGCGTCGTTGCTGGTCTTGATCTCCTGGCGGGTACGAAACAGGTTCACACCGCTGGCGGTTACGGTGCTGAGCTTGAGGTTACCGGTCCAGGTTGATTCCAGCTCGCCAAAAAACTCACCCGTCAGCGGCCGACCGGCAAAGCTGCCGCACACCTGGTTAATCTGCGCCAGCCACTGCTGATACTGGTCCTTTTCGCTTGCACACACCATGTCGTTACCCGCTACGTTGTCAATGTTTCAATATTGTTGCAGATATGTATCTATTTGCCCGTGACAGGGGACGAAATACCGGAAAGAAGTCCGCAATCTCAGCGGGCGAAACGGCAGTATTGTCGCATTTTGCGGTCGCTGTCACAGGCGGCAAAACGAATGTCACAGAGATAAAAGCATGATCCCTGAAGCCATCTTAGACTGCGTTGACACCCTGCGAATAATAAGGAAAAGCTATGTCTGATACACAGGTCGCAGTACTGCCAGGCGTGCAGCAATTTCTGGATCGCCAACATGGCCTCTGGATTGAAGGACGCCCGTCCGAATCCCACAGTGAAAAACGGCTGGAGGTGTTTAACCCGGCCACCGGTCAGGTGATTGCCTCCACCGCCGATGCCAGCGCGCAGGACGTTGACCGCGCGGTGATGTCCGGCTGGCGGGCCTTTGTCGCCCGCAGCTGGTCCGGCAAACTGCCCGCCGAGCGGGAACGCATTCTGCTGCGCTTTGCCGATCTGGTGGAGCAGCACACCGAGGAGCTGGCGCAGCTCGAAACCCTGGAGCAGGGTAAATCCATTCATATCTCCCGCGCCTTTGAAGTGGGCTGCACCCTGAACTGGATGCGCTACACCGCCGGGCTGACCACCAAAATCGCCGGTAAAACGCTGGATCTCTCTATCCCGATGCCGCAGGGCGCGCGCTACCAGGCGTGGACCCGCAAAGAGCCAATTGGGGTGGTCGCCGGGATCGTACCCTGGAACTTCCCGCTGCTGATCGGTATGTGGAAAGTGATGCCCGCGCTGGCGGCAGGGTGTTCGATCGTTATCAAACCTTCCGAGACCACGCCGCTGACCCTGCTGCGGGTGGCCGAACTGGCGACCGAAGCCGGGATCCCGGACGGCGTCTTCAACGTGGTGACCGGCAGCGGCGCCGTCTGCGGCGCAGCGCTGACCACCCATCCCCATATCGCCAAGGTGAGCTTTACCGGCTCGACGGCGACGGGCAAGCAGATTGCGCGTTCCGCCGCCGATCGGCTGACCGGCGTCACGCTGGAGCTGGGCGGTAAAAACCCGGCCATCGTTCTGCAGGATGCGGATCCGTCATGGGTCATTGAAGGACTGATGACCGGCAGCTTCCTGAATCAGGGCCAGGTGTGTGCCGCCAGCTCGCGTATTTATATCGAAGCCCCGCTGTTTGATACGGTCGTGAGTGGCTTTGAGCAGGCGGTCAAATCCCTGCATGTCGGGCCGGGCATGTCACCGGAAGCGCACATCAACCCGCTGGTGTCCCGCGCCCACTGCGACAAAGTGCAGACCTTCCTTGATGAAGCGCAGTCAAAACACGCCGAGCTGATTACCGGCAACCGTGGCCCGAACGGCCAGGGCTACTATGTCTCGCCGACGCTGGTGGTTAACCCGGACGCCAGCCTGCGCCTGACCCGCGAAGAGGTCTTTGGCCCGGTGGTGAACCTGGTGCGCGTCGCCGATGGCGAAGAAGCCTTGCGCCTGGCGAATGACAGCGAATACGGCTTGACCGCCAGCGTCTGGACGCAAAACGTCAGCAAAGCGCTGGAGTACACCGACCGCCTGCAGGCCGGCACCGTGTGGATCAACAGCCATACCCTGATCGACGCCAACCTGCCATTCGGCGGGATGAAGCAATCCGGTACTGGCCGTGATTTTGGTCCGGACTGGCTGGATGGCTGGTGCGAAACCAAATCGGTTTGCGTGCGTTACTAACCCTTTCCCCTCGAATCGCCCGGCGGCGCTGGCTTGCGCGGGCCTACAAGGTAAAACAAAACGGTCACCTCAGGTGTAATGTTGGTCAGTTAAGCATTGAGGATTGTTCCGTTCACTTTATGTTCAGCGGATTATAGTAGCTTCACAGCACGTGAACGTGGCAAGGGGGGCACCGCGCCCCCCTTGCCAATCCCCGCGGCCCCGCGACGAAATCGGTGCTTCGCACTACGCTCACCTCACGACCTCCTGCCTGTGGTCGGCTCAACTCGTGATGACTCGTCCCATCCCTGGGACTCGCCCCTCCGGGGCCAACGCAAGCGTTGTTCAAAATTGCTCCTGGCAATTTTGTCCTGTCTCGCGTCGCCTCTGTCCGCCATCCCTGGCGTCCAGCCCTTGTCATCCGGTCTTCGGTTCGCCGATTCCAGCGGGGACTCAACACCCGTGCCTCATTCAGACCGCTGAGAAGGTGGAGGGAGCCGGGATTGTTAAGGGGGCGGCGGCCCCCTTAACACGTTTACCGCAGTGCGTCAGACAGGAAGCAGAGGATTAAGAGTGAACGGAACGGTTCCACTTTTTCCTCAAAGGACTTTGTAGTCAGCAAAATAAGGAATAAATAAGCGTGAGCTTGCTTAACTGACGAGCATTACACCTCAGGTGACCGTTTCAGGATGTGCGTCTTTCCCGTGGTGCCAGGCAAAAGCCAAAAAAGGCCGGGCAATTAGCCCGGCCAACAACTGCCTTACTGCGCGTCTTTCTTTTTACCTAACGTCGGTGTTTCATCGAAGAAGTTCCACGGTTTGAGCAGGGTATAGACCCATTCCGTTGGCATGATTGGCCACTCTTCTGCACGCGCCACGTGGGTTGTGCCGGTCGTCATCCACACCACGTTATCCTGCTTATCCAGCGACTCATTATCCTTGCTGAACTGGCCCAGGCCGCTGTCGTGAATGGAGCGGTTCGGGAATTTCCCTTCCGGGTACATCTCATTCGGATGGTAGCGGGTGACCCACAGCTGTTTATCCATAAAGCTCAGGCGGTGATAAATCCACTCGTCCGGGGCGAATTTCGCGCCGCTGGCAACCGGATGGGTGCCGCCTGCGTACGGGATAATCTGATAGGAGACCGGGTTGCCCATGCGGTTTTCTTTGCTGACGTTGCTCATCAGTCGAATGGTGCCCGGGTCAAACTTCTGCGCCGCCTGCTGCTCGGTGTCGATGTTGTACTGATTCACCTGCATGGTACTGGTGCGCGGGCCGCCTGCGGTATTGGGTTTCACTTCAGGATCCATCGCCACCAGGCTGTTGCTGGTGCCGTCCACGTCCATATCCAGACGGAAGTTATAGATGTGCTGGTGGGTCGTGCCGACGATGTTGTGGTCGATCAGCGTGCCATATTTGGTATCGTCTTTGGCGCTCGGATCGTGCATGGTTTTCGCCATCACGCCTTTTACCGCCTCAATTCCGGTGGCCCCGGCGTTGATCCCGATGGTGCCGTTCTCGTGGAATACCCAGTCAAAGATATAGTCGTAGTTGCCCACGGTACTCACCCAGCGCACTACCAGCTCGCGGCGCTCGGTGCTGACGTTTGGCTGATTCATCTCCTGGTGCTTATACTCCGGCCCGGCGTAGCGTTCGAAAACGGCAATCGCCCGCGGGATGGTCATCGGCTGGCCGGTGTAATCCGGGATAATCTGATCCAGCATCACGGCGTTCGACGGCACGTCTTTGCCGCGCACCAGCGGCGAGGTCAGGGTGCCCATCCCGTAGTCGCCGGAATCCAGATAGGCTTTAAAGTACCAGCCTACATCCGGGTCGCCGTAAGGCACGATCATCCCGCCCAGTGAGCCTTCGTACATCACCTGGCGTTTTTTACCGTTGTCGTTAAAGGTCAGGGTGGAGAGGATCGGCCCGACGCGGGAGTCGAGGCTCAGGTGGAAATCCCAGTTCTGCCAGTGGATCATGTTGCCGGTGATGGTGTAGTTCTTGCCTTCCGGCTCGGTAATCTCCAGCGGCTTATGCTCCACCGGGATGCGGTCGCGGCCATCATACGGGCGCGGGATCATCGGTACCGGCACCGCCTGACCCTCTTCAATTTTGACGATCTTCTTCTCAACCAGGTCGACCACCGCCACCAGGTTCTCAATCGGGTGCGCCCAGTAGTTGCCGTCGCCCACGTCCAGGTAGCTCACCACTTTCAGCAGCCGGTCTTCCTGCGTCAGGCCATCTTTACCGTCAAAGTAGCCGACGGTCCGCGGGGTGGTGATCACTTTGCTCGGATCGGCGATACCGCGCTTTTTGACGATCTCGGCATACTCTTTGCTGCCGTTGATGATGCTCTGCACCGCCATAAAGTCGTCCAGCAGCACCATGCCGTGTGCGTCTTTGATCGGCTCCCAGTGCAGGATCTTCTTATCTTTCAAATCCACCAGCGCTTCGACAATATATTTGCCGTCGAGCATGGTGATATTGGCCTGGCGCGGGGCATCGACTGCAGTCCCGTTCAGCACAAAATCCCACACTTTGGCTTTATCTGGCTCGGCCAGCGCGATCTGGGTAAAGCGGGTGTTCGGTTTAAAGTCCGGCGAAGCCTTCACGATCTCGACGGCCTGTTTAATCTCATCGGCGCTTAACGCATTCAGCGGGTGCGGCGTCTTTTCTACCTGGAAGGTCTGATCGAGGCCGGACTGGAAAACATCGTTGACGAAGGTTTCGGAGATCCACGCCTTTTTGTCTTTCATCACCACTGGCACCTGCAGGGTGAGCGGTTTGCCGTTGACGATGGCGGTTTTCGCGCCCGGCTTCACTTTGATAAAAGCCCCGTCTTTGCTGATGGTGTAAAGCTGGGCGTAATCGTCCCATTTTACGTCGGCACCAAATTCGGTCAGGGTTTTATCCATCTCGACCATATGCGCGGCACCACCGTGCGCCAGCGCCTGCGGTTGAGCAAAAAGAAGACCGGCGACGGCCAGCGCCAGCGCCGTTTTACGTGGAGAAAGACTGGAGGAGCTTCCCATGATTAACCTCTGTTGTTTGTGTTGTTATCCACTCAGGACCGCTGTTCTGCGCGCGGTTTATTCATTGCCAACATAGCAATATCGCGGTGTGCACCGTTTGCCTGCGTTTGCCAGATGATTTGTCAGATGTGCCAGAAGCCGGGTAACGCGCGCGGCGCTACCCGGCAAAAGAGGGATCAGGAATCAAAATCTCCGCGCTGACGTGAAACAAGGGTCAGGATGGAGTACAGCGCGACCGGCTGTTGGTGCTGGTTGAAAATCTCAACCGACCACTCCACCACACCGGTCGGCTTCTCTTCCGGGGTGCGCTGTTTTTTCAGCGTTTTGCGCTTACAGGTGAGGCGCACCTGGATGGTATCGCCCGGCTTCACTGGCTCGATAAAGCGCAGGTTCTCCATCCCGTAGTTGGCGATCACCGGCCCCACGCCCGCATCGACAAACAGTCCGGCGGCGGCAGAAATCAGGAAGTAACCGTGGACCACGCGTTCGCCGAAAATGGATTCTGCCGCGCCAATCTTGTCCATGTGGGCGTAGAAATGATCTCCGCTCAGGCAGGCAAAGTTGACGATGTCGGTTTCAGTCAGGGTGCGGCGCGGGGTCAGCAGGCTGTCACCCGGCTGCAGTTGCTCGAAGTGTTTGCGGAACGGATGGACCCGGTCTTCCTGCACCTGAGCACCGCGCACCCACTGCTGGCTGATGGCGGCCAGCATGCTCGGGCTGCCCTGAATGGCAGTGCGCTGCAGGTAGTGTTTTACCGCGCGCAGGCCGCCGAGCTCTTCGCCACCGCCCGCGCGACCCGGACCGCCGTGTACCAGCTGCGGCAGCGGGGAACCGTGGCCGGTAGACTCTTTCGCCGACTCTTCATTGAGGATCTGAATACGGCCGTGAGCACGTGCCGCGCCAGCAATAAACTGACGCGCCAGACGCAGATCCGCGGTCACCAGCGTCCCGGCCAGGCTGCCGCCACCGGCGCGCGCCAACGCCATGGCGTGTTCGCGGGTCTGATAGGGCATTAACGTTGCGACCGGGCCAAAGGCCTCGGTGGCATGCACGGCAGGGGTTTCATCCGGCTGCGGGCAGAACAGCAGCGTCGGTGGGAAGAAGGCACCCGCCGCGTTCATGTCGGCTTTACCGCCCAATAGGGTCTGACAGCCTGCAGCCACCAGCGCATCCACTTTCTCCTGCACGTCAGCGCGCTGTTCCGCGTTGACCAGCGATCCCATTTTGATCCCTTCCTGGGACGGATCGCCAAATGGCACTTTGTTTAACCGGGCGATCAGCGCCTGGCTGACCGCTTCAACCTGCGCCTGCGGCACGATAATGCGACGGATGGCGGTGCATTTTTGTCCGGCCTTCGCCGTCATCTCACGCACCACTTCGCGGATAAACAGCGCAAACTCCGGCTGCTCCGGGGTGACGTCGTCGCCCAGCACGCAGCAGTTGAGGGAATCCGCTTCCATGGTAAACGGAATCGATTTGGCGACGATATTCGGGTGGATGCGCAGCATCTGTCCGGTCACCGCCGAGCCGGTAAAGGTCACCACGTCCTGGCTGTCCAACTGGTCGAGGAGATCCCCGGCACCGCCGCAGATCAGGCTAATCGCCCCGTCCGGCACCAGCCCGCTGTCGACAATGGCTTTCACCATCGCCTGAGTGACCTGCGCGGTGGCGGTGGCCGGTTTGATGATTGCTGGCATTCCCGCCAGCCAGGTCGGGGCCAGTTTTTCCAGCATCCCCCAGCAGGGGAAGTTAAAGGCGTTAATGTGCACCGCCACGCCGGATTTTGAGGTCATTACGTGACGTGCGGCAAACCCGCCTTCTTTCGACAGAGGGATCAGTTCATCTTCCGGCCACAGGGTGTCGTCCGGCAGCTCGCGGCTGCCGAGGCTGGCAAAGGTAAACAGCGTCCCGATACCGCCTTCGATATCCACCCAGCTGTCGGCGCGGGTCGCACCGGTCTGTGCCGACAGGGCATAGAACGCCTCTTTGTGGCTCAGCAGGTGTTTCGCCACCGCTTTGAGCATTGCGGCGCGTTCGATAAAGGTCATGGCATGAAGGGCTTCACCGCCTGTCTCAATGGCGTAGCGACGCGCGGCGGCCATATCCAGCCCTTCGCTGGTGACGCTCCAGAGGGCTTCGCCGTTGATGGCGTGCGAAATACTGCGCTCACGGCCCCGGCCAGACTGCCAGGCGCCGGACAAGAAGCTGGCTAACTGCTGCATGTTCTTTCTCCAGGTGGTTCGTGATTTCACTATAGATAGTTTGATTCTGAATCATAAAATGCAAGGAATGTTTTAATGAAATGTTAATGATGTGATCTGACCTGACTATTCCCGCGCGTCACCGCCCGCCACAGAGGCCGTTCTACAAAAGGCTTGCGAGCCACATCACAAAATAAACAAACAATCCTTGGGGTTATATTTAACCTTTGTGTAACTTTTAAGAAACGAAGTGATTCATCATTGAGTTCAAATTACTAGTTAAACGAATCATAAGGGTGATGACGTGACGGAAGAACAACGCTTTGAGCAGCGCATCGCGCAAGAGACAGCCATCGAGCCGCAGGACTGGATGCCAGAGGCCTATCGTAAAACGCTGATCCGCCAGATTGGCCAGCACGCACATTCCGAGATTGTCGGCATGCTGCCGGAAGGCAACTGGATCGCTCGCGCCCCGACGCTGCGCCGCAAGGCCATTCTGCTGGCCAAGGTGCAGGACGAAGCGGGCCACGGTCTGTATCTCTACAGCGCGGCGGAAACGCTGGGCTGCGCCCGGGAAGACATCTACCAGAAGATGCTCGACGGCAAGATGAAATACTCCTCGATCTTCAACTACCCGACCCTGAGCTGGGCCGATATCGGCGTGATTGGCTGGCTGGTGGATGGCGCGGCCATCGTCAACCAGGTGGCGCTGTGCCGCACCTCTTATGGTCCGTATGCCCGCGCAATGGTGAAAATCTGTAAAGAAGAGAGCTTCCACCAGCGTCAGGGCTTTGAAGCCTGCATGGCGCTGGCGGCGGGCAACGACGCCCAGCGGCAGATGCTGCAGGATGCGATCAACCGCTTCTGGTGGCCGGCGCTGATGATGTTCGGGCCCAACGACGACAACTCGCCGAACAGCGCCCGCAGCCTGGCGTGGAAAATCAAACGTTTTGGCAATGACGAGCTGCGTCAGCGCTTTGTCGACAACACCGTCTCTCAGGTCGAAATGTTGGGGATGACGGTGCCGGATGCGGATCTGCATTTCGATGCCGAAAGCGGCCACTACCGCTTTGGCGAGATCAACTGGCAGGAGTTTGACGAGGTGATCAACGGACGCGGTGTCTGTAATCACGAACGCCTGGCCGCCAAGAATAAAGCCTGGGAAGAGGGGACGTGGGTGCGTGAAGCCGCCCTGGCGCACGCAGAGAAACAACACGCCCGCAATGTCGCGTAAGAGGAATCAAGATGAGCAAAACATACTGGCCGTTATATGAAGTGTTTGTCCGCAGCAAACAGGGGTTATCCCACCGTCACGTAGGCAGCCTGCATGCCGCCGACGACCGCATGGCGCTGGAAAACGCGCGCGATGCCTACACCCGTCGCAGTGAAGGCTGTTCAATCTGGGTGGTGAAGGCGAGCGAAATCATCGCCTCCCAGCCGGAAGAGCGCGGCGAGTTTTTCGACCCGGCGGACAGCAAGGTTTACCGCCATCCGACCTTCTACACCATCCCTGATGGCATCGAGCACATGTGAGGTCGGAAATGAAAACGTTAACGGCTTATGTTCTGCGACTCGGTGATAACGGCCTGGTGCTGTCCCAGCGTCTGGGGGCGTGGTGCGGCCACGCGCCAGAGCTGGAGATCGACCTGGCGCTGGCCAATATCGGCCTCGACCTGCTGGGTCAGGCGCGCAATTTCTTAACCTACGCCGCCGAGCTGGAAGGCACCGGTGACGAAGACACGCTGGCCTTTCAGCGCGACGAACGCCAGTTCAGCAACCTGTTGCTGGTGGAGCAGCCCAACGGCAACTTCGCTGACACCATTGCCCGCCAGTACTTTATGGATGCCTGGCACCTGGCGCTGTACACCCGCCTGACCCGCAGCCGCGATCCGCAGCTGGCCGCCATCGCCGCCAAGTCGCTGAAAGAGGTGCGATACCACCTGCGCTTCAGCCGCGGTTGGCTGGAGCGTCTGGGCAACGGCACCGAGGTTTCCGGGCAAAAAATGCAGCAGGCGGTCAACGACCTGTGGCGCTTTACCGCCGAGCTGTTCGAGGCCGACGAGGTAGACCTGGCGCTGATTGCCGAAGGCATCGCCGTCGATCCGCGCAGCCTGCGTGAAGAGTGGGAAGCCGAAGTCCTGAGCGGACTCAGCGCAGCCACCCTGAGCGTGCCGCAAGAGTCTGCCTACCGCAGCGGCGGCCGTAAAGGACTGCACACCGAACATCTGGGACCGATGCTGGCGGAGATGCAATATCTGCAGCGCGTCAACCCCGGTCAGCAGTGGTAACGCAGGAGAACGCCATGCAACGTTTCGCCGACATCGCCCCCGCAGAAATCCCGCAGATCTGGTCGCTCTTAAGCCAGATCCCGGACCCGGAAATACCGGTGCTCACCATTACCGACTTAGGCATGGTGCGCAGCGTAGCGCCGCAGGGCGACGGGTGGGCCATCGGCTTTACGCCGACCTATTCTGGCTGCCCGGCGACCGACCATCTGATGGGCGCGATCCGCAACACGTTGAGCGCGCACGGCTTCGCTCCGGTGCATATCGCCATCCAGCTCGATCCGGCCTGGACCACCGACTGGATGACCCCGGACGCGCGGGAACGCCTGCGCCAGTACGGCATCAGTCCACCCGCCGGACACAGCTGCCACGCGCATCTGCCCGCCGAGGTGACCTGTCCGCGCTGCGCCAGCACCCAAACCCGCATGATCAGTGAATTTGGTTCCACGGCCTGCAAAGCGCTGTATCGCTGCGACAGCTGCCGTGAACCCTTCGATTATTTCAAATGTATTTGAGGTCGCCATGACAACGTTTCATTCATTAACGGTGGCAAAAGTCGAACCCGAAACCCGCGATGCGGTGACCATTACTTTCGCGGTTCCGCAGGCGTTGCAGGAGGCGTATCGCTTCCGCCCGGGTCAGCACCTGACGCTGAAGGCCCGCCTTGCGGGCGAAGAGCTGCGCCGCTGCTACTCCATTTGCCGTAGCGTCCAGCCGGGCGAGATCAGCGTCGCGGTCAAAGCCATCGACGGCGGGCGCTTCTCGCGCTATGCCCGGGATGAGATCAAACAGGGGATGGCGCTGGAGGTAATGGTGCCGCAGGGCCATTTTGGCTACCAGCCGCAGGCCGAGCGGGAAGGCTGCTACCTGGCGATCGCCGCCGGCTCCGGGATCACCCCGATGCTGGCGATCATCTCCAGCACCCTGAAAACCGAAGCCAACAGCCACTTCACCCTGATTTACGGTAACCGCAGCAGCCAGAGCATGATGTTCCGCGGGGCGCTTGCCGACCTGAAAGACCACTATCCGACACGCCTGCAGGTGATCCACATCTTCAGCCAGGAGACGCTGGACAGCGAGCTGCTGCACGGACGGATCGACGGTGAAAAATTACAGGCGCTGGCGCGTCAGCTGGTCGATTTTAGCCAGTTTGACGAAGCCTTTATCTGCGGCCCGGCGGCGATGATGGACGACGCCGAGCTGACGCTGAAAGCGCTGGGCATGCCGGAGAAATCGCTGCACCTTGAGCGCTTTAACACCCCGGGTACTACGGTGAAACGGGCGCATACGGTGCAGGCCGACGGGCAAAAAGTGACGGTGCGCCAGGACGGGCGCGACCGGGAAATCACCCTGACCGCCGACGACGAAAGCATTCTCGACGCCGCCTTGCGTCAGGGGGCCGATCTGCCGTACGCCTGCAAAGGCGGCGTCTGTGCCACCTGCAAATGCAAAGTGCTGCGCGGCAAAGTGGAGATGGTCACCAACTACAGCCTCGAGCCGGACGAAGTGGCCGCAGGTTATGTCCTGAGCTGCCAGTCATTGCCGCTGACGGCGGACGTGGTGGTGGACTTTGATGCAAAGGGGATGGCATGAGCGAATTAATCGTTACCCGTCACGGGCGGGTACTGCAACTGACGCTACATCGTCCGGCGGCCCGTAACGCGCTGAACAATGCCCTGCTGAGTGAGCTGGCCACCACCCTTGAAGCCGCCGCAGCCGACAGTGACATCTCGGTATGTGTGATCACCGGCAGCGAGCGCTTTTTTGCCGCCGGGGCTGACCTGAATGAGATGGCGGACAAAGACCTGCCCGCCACCCTCAACGATGTGCGTCCGCAGCTGTGGGCGCGGATCAACGCTTTCAGCAAACCGCTGATTGCCGCCGTCAACGGCTACGCGTTGGGTGCCGGGTGTGAACTGGTGCTGCTGTGCGATGTGGTGGTAGCGGGGGATAACGCCCGCTTCGGCCTGCCGGAGATCACCTTAGGCATTATGCCGGGCGCGGGCGGTACCCAGCGTCTGATCCGCTGCGTTGGCAAATCGCTGGCCAGCAAAATGGTGCTGACCGGGGAGAGCATTACCGCCCGCCAGGCGCTGGCAGCCGGGCTGGTGAGCGACATCTACCCGCAGGATCTGATGCTGGAATATGCCCTGCAACAGGCCGAGGTGATGGCACGCCACTCACCGCTGGCGCTGCAGGCGGCGAAGCAGGCGTTACGCCAGTCGCAGGAGATGGCCCTGCAGGCTGGTCTGGCCCAGGAGCGTCAGCTGTTTACGCTGCTCTCGGCGACCGAGGATCGTCGGGAAGGTATCAGTGCCTTCCTGCAAAAACGCACCCCTGAATTCAAAGGACGCTAACCATGGATTTCATTCTGAGTCACGTTGAGCAGGGCGTAATGACGATTACCCTGAACCGCCCGGAGCGTCTCAACAGCTTTAATGAGGAGATGCACCAGCAGCTGGCGGCGTGCCTGACCCAGGCGGAGCGCGACGAATCCGTGCGCTGTCTGCTGGTCACCGGAGCTGGACGCGGCTTTTGCGCCGGGCAGGATCTGAATGACCGTAACGTCGATCCCAACAGCCCCGCGCCGGATCTGGGCATGTCGGTTGAGAAATTTTACAACCCGCTGGTGCGCCGTCTGGCAAAACTGCCCAAGCCGGTGATCTGCGCGGTGAACGGCGTCGCCGCCGGGGCCGGTGCGACGCTGGCGCTGGGCTGTGACATCGTCATTGCCGCCCGCTCGGTTAACTTTGTGATGGCTTTC
>NZ_JBOGBT010000090.1:0-33339 GCF_051656365.1 Silvania sp.
GTTCTTTGATCAGTCCCAGAGCGAATACAACCTGCGTCGCCGCATCCTGACCGATGAAAACGGCCGCTATGCGGTGCGCAGCATCGTGCCGTGCGGCTACGGCTGCCCGCCGGATGGCCCAACCCAGAAGCTGCTCACCGCCCTGGGCCGTCACGGCAATCGCCCGGCGCATGTGCATTTCTTTGTGTCGGCGCCGGGGTACAAACACCTGACCACGCAGATCAACCTGAACGGGGATGAGTATCTGTGGGATGACTTTGCCTTTGCGACCCGTGCGGAGCTGATTGCGGATCCAGTGAAGATCACCGATGCCAGCGTGGCGCAGGCGCGCGATCTCAATGGGGAGCATACGGAGGTGAATTTTAGTTTTACGCTGGTTGAGACGAATGAAGGGGCCGAGGAACAGAAGATTAAGCGACTGCGTGTGAAGGAGTGATGGCAGTAGGCGCTGTGTGAGTAAAAGGCCGGGATCGCGATAAGCGGTCCCGGTTTTTTGTTATAAGGGATATCGACTATAACGGCGTAGAGATTTTTTGGTTTGATGGTCAGTTAAGTGCTGTGAGTTCAACAGGTCGATGCAACGCTATCCTTAATCAAGGGGGACGTTGCCATGAAACGAAGAACGCGGCGCGAGATTTCTTTCCCTGAAAAATGGCTAATTAGGGCATTCAGAACCCTCTATTTGTCGTGCATACACTATCAATCTCAAATGTCTGTCTTCATCCACAGTCAGTGACGTGAATTCGAAAGGCAAGGCCTGTTCCCCTATCAGCAAATGACGGACTCCATTGCATTTCGCGGGAACCTGATGTTGTCGCCACCAGCCTTTGAACTCTGGCGAGACATATTCCAGCTCATTTACCAATTCAGCTATATCCGTATTTTGGCTGGCGCGAGTGAAATCTCGTCGAAAGCTTGACAGCATTAGCGGCGCCTGTTCATTCCAGTCTACGATTCGTCTCTGAAGAGTGTTATCGGTGAAAAGTAGCCAAAGGAGGTTACGCTGCTCGGGTATATGACAGCCAAAATTAAATAACTCGTCGGCTAATGCATTAAAACCCAGGACGTCCCAGCGCAGATTAAGCACGAAAGCGGGATGCGGCAGATCATGCATCAGTCGTCTTACAAGTGGTGGTAGTACACACCAGGTTTTACCGGGTTCGGCCGGAGGGCGCTCATGTGCGAGCATAAACAGGTGTCGACGTTCAGCGGCATCCAGTTTCAGCACCCGCGCCAGATTATCCAGAAAGGTGGATGACACCCCAATATCCCGGCCCTGTTCAAGCCATGTGTACCAGGTGAGGCCAACACCCGCAAGTGCTGCGACTTCTTCACGCCGCAGGCCTGGCGTCCGGCGCCGGGTTCCGCTGGGAAGCCCTACGTCGACAGGTGACAGACGTTCCCGCTGCGCACGCAGGAAGGCCGCCAGATCAGTACGCGTTCGATTTAATGTCCGCATCGCTCATCTCGTTGCTTAAAGTAATAGTATAAAGTGTTAAATTGTAATCGTTTAACAAGACAGCGAGAATCGTCGCATATTCTTCTTGAATTGGATATGCAATATGAGTTCAACCTCCTGTTTTACCATTCCCTCCCAACGTCCCTCGCGTGGTGCGCCTCCCTGGGCTGGTTTGTCCGTGCTGCTCCTTGCGGGATTCGTTACCATCTTTGATCTGTTTGTCGTAAACGTCGCCATCCCCAGTATTCAGACCAGACTGGGAGCGAATTTTGCGCAGATTGGCCTTATCGTCGCCGGGTATGAACTCGCATTTGGCGTTATGTTGATTACTGGGGGGCGACTGGGGGACATGTTTGGTCGCCGTCGATTATTCATTACTGGTATGGCTGGCTTTACGCTGGCTTCAGCTTTCTGTGGCCTGGCGCCAGGCACCGGTTATCTTATTTGCGCCCGGGTTTTGCAGGGGCTGGCAGCGGCATTATTGTTCCCGCAGGTTTATGCCTCCATTCTTGTTAACTTTGAGGATAATGACAGGCGCAAAGCCTTTGGCTTGTTGGGGATGACACTGGGGCTGGCCGCTATTGCCGGTCAGGTGCTGGGCGGATGGCTGGTACACGTGGACTTGTTTGGTCTGAGCTGGCGCAGCATTTTTCTCATTAATTTGCCGATTGGCGCTTTAGCTATTCTCGCAGCACGATCAATTCCCGAATCCCGTGCCCCGCAGAGGCCGCTGCTGGACTGGCCAGGTGTGCTACTAGTCAGTTGCGGGCTGGTTCTGATTTTGGCTCCATTAATAGAAGGACCAGTGCAAGGCTGGCCTGACTGGAGCCGGTGGGCACCAGGTATAGGACTGGCTATACTGATACTCTTTTATCGACAACAAGAGAAACGTCGAATAGCAGGCAAATGGCCCCTGGTAGATATGAGCTTGATGGCGAATAGCCATTTCTCGCTGGGAACGATGCTGGTGTTATTAGTTTACTCTACCTCAAGTTCATTCTTTCTCTGCTTTGCCTTACTGATACAGACGGGGCTGGGTTTGGATTCCTTCCATGCAGGAAGTATCTTTGCTCCCTGTAGCGTAGGTTTTATGCTTGCCTCCCTGGCTGCACCGCGACTGGTTGCCAGATGGGGAACATATAGCCTTTTTATTGGCGCATTAACCTATGCGGTCTTCATTGCAATAATGATATTTCAGGTATGGATGTCAGGATCAGAACTGAAACCAGTGCAGTTAATTCCTGCACTTATTATGGTCGGTGCTGGCCAGGGTTATATTATGACGCCATTACTGAATCTTGTTTTGAGTTTTGTTGAAGAAGCGGAATCTGGCATGGCATCCGGGGTTATCTCGACGGTTCAGCAAATCGGGGCTGCTCTGGGCGTTGGCGTCGTTGGCATTCTGTTTAATGGTGCGCTTTCAAAAACGACTCACCTGCCACATGCCGGGCAGTATGCTTCTGCGTTTGTTGCCGGGATGCTGTACAACCTCGCTGCGTCGGCATTAATCTGCCTGTCGTTGCTGATTTTGAAAAAAACGCAACCGACAGAAAGTTGACCTAATTTCATCAGCGGCCTCTTGAGGCTGATAGAAACGGATTGAACTGTTAGGTATAAGCAAGGATGCATGATGTGCGCTTATCGCTCGCAGCAGTCCTGCAGGCGGACGATGACAACTAAAACGCTCATCCACCAAAATACCATCAGGCCCCCGCCATAAATGCATCACTAAAGCGTGCTCCTCGGGTCGATCACTTCATCCCTGGCGCACGCCGGGCCAGCCAGGCTCCCCAGAACAGGCTGGAAAAGAAGCGTACGAGATCCTCAAAGCCCGCGTCGCTAAGCAACGCAAAAACGGCATTTTCCGACAGAGGTGGCTCTGTGCCCTACAAAATGTTGTTCATTTTAGACCGGAGCTCTTCCGCCCCCGCGCCGTTCATTCGCCAGCGATTTGCCACCCCAGCTCCGGCTACATTCGCGCGAGCAAGTTCGTGGCAGACATCCTATCCGGCCAGGGCAATCCGGCTGTGTCGTGCGTATTCTCCTGCACGAGTAGCGTCGAATTTAGCGGCAGAATCTTGTGTCATGGCTTCTCCAGTCAAAAATTCTTATCCAGAGAAAGCGTGACATTCCTCTGTCGATAATCATAGAAATCGATATTGCTATCAACCCGCTTATAGGTGAAATTCAGTTTCGGCATCACCCCAAAGAAATAGAGGTCTCGATGCCAGAGCGAGAAGTTATAGATTTGTTCGTTATCTTTGCGCCGTGTCGAGAAGATATCACTGTCGGCCTGGTAATTGCGTCTGGCAATGGCCGTGGTGGCGGCAAAAGAGAGTTGCCAGGGCATATCAACCTGCACCCCACTGCGCAAACCTACCCGATGGTTAGATTCACTGCGAGTGAAGGTCTGCTGATCGAGCAGATCGAAGCCTGCAAATCCTGACACCCGGTTGCTGAAGGCATGGGACAGGGTTGTGGAAGAGTAACGATTTTGCCCGCGCAAGAATCGATAATCTTTATCATCATAATCCAGTTTCTGATATTCCAGCGCCTGACTTACCTGCCAGGTGGGCGTAAGTAAATAACTGTATTCGGCGCGGACGCCAGGGCCAGAAGAATACGCCTCGGTGCCATACCATCTTTTTTCATAAAAAGGCAACAGGGCAAATTGTTGCCGGAAATTACGCCATTGATATCCAGCATAAGCACGGGTGGTAATATCATCAAAATCATGATTATTCCAGTAACTCTTACCGTTTACCGTACCAAGAAATCGCAAGCCATGCTGATCGTAGAGTTGAACATCTTTTTGTAATGCGCCATTGAACCAGAAACCTTCTCCGCGCTGAGGGAAACTATCCTTATTACGAATAAACAGACGATCACCAACCCGAATGGTTTTACCAGATGAAGCATTATTCACATTGCTGTCATTCAGATAACTCACGCTGAATGAGCCCGTTAATGCGCTGCCTTTCTGAATGCGCTCAAGATATTGTGCAATGACCTGCTGAATATTCTCAGGCGGATTGCTTTGTAATACACGACGAAATTGATAATCAGCCGCGTCAAACTGACGATTTTCAAACATGGCACGCGCTAAATCCAGACGCACCGCAGCAAAATCAGGATGCCTACTCAGAATCGCACGATAGTGTTCAATCGCTTCTGCATAATGCCCCTGACTGCGTGCCAGACCGGCTTTTGCAAAATGAATCAGGGTAGAATCCGGATTTGGTGACGCCGCATAGACAGGTAAAATGGCACGAACCATCGGCCACTTTTCTTCACGAATGGCCTGATCGAGCAGCGCCATCGCCAGCTCTGGCTGTTCCGCCAGTTGAGCATTGGTAACATGCAGCGTCTTTTCGCCAGGCTCGGTGCGCTTGTCCGGCGTGGTCAGTCGTTCAAAGTGGGGAGCAGCAGGAATCGAGTCGGTTTCCGGCGGCGCAGCAAACGCAACGCTGAGCGGGCACAGCACACTCAGCGCGCCAGTACGCAAAATATTCATAGAAAGGCTTACCATCTGAAGGTCCGGTCAGTCAGGCTGACCGGAAAACGATTTATTGACGTGTCGCGCCAAAGGAAGCGTTTTTAGTCGTGTCTGCAAACTGCGCCAGACCGCCTAACTCTTCAGCCGTGGGACCGTTGAAATGTCCGGTGAACGTCCCCGCCTGCCCGCCGGATTGCGCATTACCGGTGAAACCACCGTTGGCAATGTTGCCCTGCATCGCAACTTCGCTACCAAAGGTATCATTTCCGGTAATAGTGCCGTTGATGGTTTTCGCCGCGAAATCAATGTTAAAGCGAGCATCACTCAGGGTGCTTTCACGCATACCGTGACCCACATAGGTCGCAGTTCCCTGGGTAGGCACGTTAGCCGCGAGCGTGGCATCCCCGGTGTAGAAGACGTCATGCTGACCTTTTTCAAATTGTGTCCAGGTACCGAACGTGGTGTAACTCATACGGCCACAGCACCATGACGTTGAGGAGACCGCGGAACGGTCGTCACGGGTGAGCCGCTGGGTTTGCACCAGGCCCGCAGAGATCCCGGTGCCGCGCATAACATATTCACGGCCCTCAGGGGTGGTGTAGGTCCAACCAGAAAGGGTACCGCCGGTGGTCAGGCTGACCGGTGCCGTGGCAGGGGTTTCCGGTGCGGTAACCGTATTGCCGTTATCCGTTTGCACAGGCGCAGTGGTTACCGGGGGCGTGCTATCGCCACCACCGCCACCACCACCGCCGCCACCACATGCAGTCAGCACAAAAGCGGTCAGTAATAAACCAGGTTTTAAGATCCCCATACGCTAAACGTCCTTGGTTGTGAATAAACTCGTAAGATTTGTAACATAATTTTTGCGAATAAATTTACGTCAAAACATTAAGTATCTCTAATGAATAGTTCTTATTTCTGTTAATTCTAAGATTAATCTTAACAATAACTTACACAACGTTGCGCCTGTGGATCAGTTAACCGGCGTTAATTTAACTTAAGGCGATTAATTAGCGCTTTTTCACGCGCTTTCTATTATGTGCCCTTATTCATCCTCTCATGCTTGTTACATATAATTTAACTTAGGTGTTTGCGTTTTTTTCAACATTAGCTACTGAATCTCCTGTTTGTATGATAGAAAATCGGGTTGCGTTGCATCACGACGTATCGATGTTGTGTCAGCGCAGGCATCACGTCTCGCTGGCTGAAAGCTCTGAGAAGTCATTGCGTCAGAATTTTTCTGCAAGGGGAATAACTGGCATTCAGAGACCAGCTTATGTACAGAAGTGAACAAAAGATCCAAATCGATATTATCGTTGGCGAAGCCGTGATGCCGTTGCTCAACGAAGGTTTAACCACAAAATGTCATTTTTGATATAAAACCAATGTCCGCTTATCGCTCGCGGCGGACCATCAACCCAGTAAACTCGTCCGCTCAGTGCCAACAGCGGACGTTGTGCTAATCATTAACAAAGTGGTCGGGCTGGGGAATACGTTTAGCCAGTTTCTTTTGTAGTGCCATGACCATCAGGGGAAACCCAGTCGCAGCTAATGCACAGAGTGCAAGTAATCGGTCTAAGTTCTGTGCTGTTATGCTGTGGTCAGGCAGTAATAAAGACGACAAAAAGAATGCAAGAGTTGTTATCAGGGACATTATCGCAGCCTGTAACGAAGAAAAACTGGCGCGCTGTTCATCCGCTGGATACTGGATCGTAACCGAAGATGATGAAACCAGCCGACTATACGAAGCCCCCAGAAATAAAGTAATAAAGAGAACCGCGCTGTGATAGCCCATAGCAGGGATCAGTAAACTGACTAAAAAAAGTAACGTTGAGATTGTCGCCAGCATCAGAGCGGAAAAGCGTGATGTCAGAACTCCTGTTATTTTTGTAGAGAGATAGCCTGCAATCCCTCCGCTTAAGAACAGCAATGGCAGCTGGTCTTGTTGTGCACACAAATGATGGATCATCAATGGGGTCAAAATGGGAATGATCAGCATTGGGCTAAACTGTACCAGTGCATTACAAGAGGCAAAAAGCAGGGTTTGAGCATCAATAGTTAGCTTGTTCTTAGCGGGTGATTGAGCTGCATCCCTGGGAATAAAAAGGGCTATAAGCGGTAAAGACAGCAGACACAGAAAACTGATTGACCACAGTGAAATATGCCAGCCATAGTGTGTGCAAAGAAATAATATTGATGGCATACCAACGATGCTTACTATCGAAAATGACGCAATTACCGTGGCCAGCATTTTCCCACGCATGTTAACAGGGGAGTCGTTTATCAAGATACTCATCCCCACCCCCCATCGTTGTACCGCCAACCAATCCTGCGCAAAATCGTAGAGCCAATAGGGTGTCAAAA
Organism: Silvania sp.; assembly: GCF_051656365.1. Taxonomy (NCBI): domain Bacteria; kingdom Pseudomonadati; phylum Pseudomonadota; class Gammaproteobacteria; order Enterobacterales; family Enterobacteriaceae; genus Silvania; species Silvania sp. Next base: position 7,320 of record NZ_JBOGBT010000090.1, read on the forward strand.
TTTGTTGTAAATGTAGACGCAAACGTCAGTGCTCCCAGCAGCAGCATGTTCTGCATTAAGAATCGCTTCTTATCAAATCGGTCTATCCAATAAAAAGCAGCAACACCGGAAAGAACTGCACCTAATGTGTACATGCCGGAGACATATCCAGAAAATGAAACCGGAACAGAAAACGCTTCTGCCATAAAGGAAAAAACAGGCGTTAATGCCATGTATTCCAACGCATTAGTAAACTGGATAAAGGCAATGATGATGGCTATCCGCATGAGTGTTTTGTGATTAAACATCTGAGTAACCTGTGGCATAACAAGCAGCCTATAAGAAATGGATGCTAAAAGTTTATCGGGTATCAATAACCCGCATAAGATGGTAAAAATGGCGAGTATTGTTATCAAATGTGGGATTTGCTATGCGTCCGGCTCTCGACTTTACTACCCTGAAAGTGTTCATCGCCGTGGTTGACAGAGAAAGTTTCGTTGGGGCATCCAGAGCGCTTGAAATGCCGACATCAAACGTAAGCCGTTGTATTTCTCAGTTAGAAGAAAAACTGAACCTTCAGCTTATCGAACGCAGCACACGCCATATGAAGCTCACCCAAGCGGGACAGCTACTCTATGCGCGAGCAAAACCACTGCTTGAAGCACTTGAACAAACTGAGTCTGAATTGACCCAAGGACAGGTTCAACTCAAAGGCCCATTACGGATCTGTATTCCCAATGAAATAGGACCAGCATTGCTGGGTTCTGTTATTGCCGATTTCGCGTGTCAGTATCCGGATGTGGAGATCAGCTGTGTCACAAATTTGTCAGGCTTCGAATCTCTTCGCGATGATCTTGATTTAGCAATCATTGTTAGCCGTGGTCAGATGGATGACAGTGACTACATCACCCGTCATCTGGTTACTATCCCTTGCACCATTGTTGCAGCGCCCTCCATCATTCAGCGTTATGGAACCCCTTCTCATATCCAGCAGTTTGAAGAATTACCCTGTATTACAACGGTAAGTGCACTGAAAGGGGCACCATGGCAATTTGTCAGTGGAAAAGGCAGGTTCGAGACAATTGCAGTAAAAGGGCATTATCGGGTAAACAGCGGAGAGATGGCTGGACGGGCTGCTGTATCAGGTGTTGGTTTTGCCATTCTTTCGAAACAAGCCTGCCAGCCCTATATCAATGATGGGCGACTCATCGAGATTACGTTTGAACAATCGGCGGCCCCATTGCACTTATTCGCGCTTTATTCCAATCGACGCTACTTACCCGCAAAAACAAGAGCACTTATTGATTTTATGCATCAGAAGTTGAGCCATCTACCCTTGGTAACATAAGAGCGTATTGAACAGCCACAACATACTGAACGTCGGGTCTTAGCTCAATGCAGTCCCTCAGCCAGAAGCTGACGTTGCAGGCTTAAGTCTGTGTTAATCAACGGGGAGCAGGTCAATGGCCCTGCGAGAATAATTACGCGCAGGAATAGCACTGGCATAACCACCTGTTCTTATGCCAAATCAAACATCATCCGGTGATTGAATGTTTTACTGCATATTCTTCTTTGCAGATAGGAGTGTAAGGATGATTGATCACACCGGATTCAGCGTAACCAATCTTGAAGACAGTAAACTGTTTTACACACGTGTTCTGGCAAGCCTTGGCCATATTGCCCGGCTTGAAATACCGGATAAAGCGGTAGGTTTTGGTCCTGCCAGACCCGATGAAGGGTCAGATCCGGGAGGCGCGTTCTGGATCGCACAGGGCACGCCCGCCACGCCCCGGATGCATCTCGCCTTCAGTGCAAAAAACAAAGAGGAAGTGGACGCATTCCACTCTACCGCCCTCCGGGTAGGTGGAAAAGATAATGGTGCACCGGGGTACCGGCCTCAGTATCACCCCGGATATTACGCCGCGTTTATCCTTGATCCTGATGGGTACAATATTGAGGCTGTTTACCACGAGACACGATAATGACTTGCGGCGCGGAAGTGTCTGAATTACCAGTGGCTATGCATCTTTTATAAAATAAATTTTCTATTTAGCTGTGAATAAAGAGTGTAAGCCAATTGATGAATTTGACATTACTGCACCACGATCAGGAAAGCCTTACATCATTTACTGTACTTCTGCTTCAGACATACGGCTCGGTTGGCTGACCGTCTCGTGCCATTAGCTGACGCGATTAACCCATCTGCCCTTTGATCAATAGGATTCTGGTCAGGTCAGATTGCAGCATGTGTTACTTCAAAAATAAGTGTGTATTGAGGAAGGATATAGCTTCTTATTCAACTTATTTTTCCATATTTGTTATATGACGGCAGGGAATTTATATGGCATAAGAGCATTAAACGAACATCAAAAGGAATGACGTTATGTCGCTTTATGACCTTAGAACCGAAGCACATGCATTACCTGAGGCCTGGCACTCTCATGTATTAGGCCGCATTGGTACAGTGAATCTCAAAGTTTTACGAATGGATGAACGATCGGTAATTGAAGAGGTACATGAGTATGACGAGGGGTTACTGGTTATTGATGGACGTCTGGAGCTTAGTGTAAAAGGAAAAAAAATATCTGTAACGTCTGGCCAGCTTTATGTAGCCAAAGCTGGCATTTCTCATACTGTTGAAACAGGCAGCTTTGGCGTACTGGTTATCATAGATTTACCAGAAACGGAAATTGCCTAACGATAGTATGTCCGCTCCTCGCTCACAGCGGATCATCAACCCAGTAAACTCGTCCGCTCAGTGCCATAAGCGGAAGTTGCCAGTTTCAGCTTATGTTTACAAACGGAGAGCGGATTAAAGCCGGGGGTGCTTCGCTTGCCCGGCCTACAACCCCCCTCAACGGGTAAATATGTCGACAGGGCTTACCACTTCATCTCGCCGGTATTGACCTTCGCGCTCAGTTCGAGCGAACTCTCATCCGCCAGACCCGGGTACGCCGCTTTCATTGCGTCAATAACCGCGGTCGACCCCTTCTGGCTGGCCAGCGTCTGCTCAAATTTTTGCAGATAAGTGTGGGTGAAGGTGATGGCCGCGTCGTTTTCCGGGCGCGCACCCAGGTAGTGACCGGGAATAACCTGCTGCGGTTTCAGAGACTGCATTTCGCCAAGCACCGTCATCCAACCCTGACGGACCGCTGGGGTTTGCGTATCAGCGGTCCAGACATGAATGCCGGAGGCAATCCCCGTTCCGCCGAGAATCGCCTTGTTCGCCGGGATCCAGACATACGCGGCATATTCACCGGCGTGTTTTAACTCCAGCGCTTCGCCGTCGACGGTAAAGCGGGTGGCGTTTGTCGCCTGTGGCACGATGATTTTTGTCGGTGCGCCGTCCTTCATCTGCGGGCCCCAGAACGCCAGCTTGGCGTCTTTGGTGGCCTTGATATGATCAACTACGGCCGGAGATGCCACCACATTTACCTGCGGGAACGCGGCCACCAGGGGCTCAAGCCCGAAATAGAAATCCGGATCGCCAGAGGTGATCACAATCTCTTTCAGGGTTTTGCCACCGGCTTTGATCATCTTCACCAGCTGCTCGCCATCTTTAACGCTGAACTGGGCATCAAACAACACCGCTTCAGTCGGGCCGGAGACAAGGGTGGACGAGACCGGGAAAATGCCTTTTTCCTGTGGGTTATAGACCTCAAGGTGCAGCGGGGCGGCGAATACGGGCGCAGCGGCCAGCGTTAATACCAGCGAGAGGGATTTCATGTTCATGGTGATCCTTAGTGGTTTATTCGGGTGAGTTGCGGTTTAACCAGCGCGAAAAAGGCATCGGGTTCACCGTAATAACGTCCGACAGGCAGCAGCGTGCTGTTCCCGTCGGTGTCGATAATCGCAGCCGTGGGGAACCCCTGGCCTTTGACCATTGCCATGAGCATCCGCGCATGCTGAATGCTCTCCAGCGTTTCATTTTCCTGAATTTGTCCGAGCCTGATGTCAGGCCCCGCCGTCTGATCCAGAATCTGATTCACCACCTCGGGATGGGTGATGTTTTTCCCGTCCTGGTACCAGGCCCGCTGGATGGCGTTGAGAAAGTGCAGATCGGCGCCGGGCAGGGCAAACCGCTGTGCTGCCAGTAGTCCGCGCGTGGTCGGCAGGGAGTCGAGGACAAGCTGGCTGTCGGCCAGCAGCGTGTGGCGATAGTCCGCACCAAACGTCATGCCGGTTAAGGCGGCGATACGGGCATCATGCTCGTTAACGTGTGCCAGCCAGCTGGCGTCCAGCTGTCGGCGATGGGAACCAATAAAAAGCCCGCCCGGCAAGATATGCTGCGCAGAAAAATCCTCGGCGATGCGGTTAAGCAGCGGCAGAGCGCCATAGCTCCAGCCACACAGGGGATCGATAATCCAGTAAAGCCCGGCCTCAAATGCCATGACGATGTTCTCCGTTTTGGGGGTGAGGACATTCTACGGATTTGTATGTCTGATAGAATTCCTGAAACAATACATGCTGAGTTTCGTAAAACGATCAGATGGAGAGGCAATGGACAGGATCATAGCGGCAATCACCTATAACCGTATCTGCGAACTCGGCAGCCTGAGTGCGGCTGCCCGTTCGCTGGGCATATCTCGCCCGATGGTCAGCCGCTATCTCGATGAGATGGAAAAGTGGGCAGGGGCGCGACTGATCCACCGCTCAACCCGGCGGCTCACCATCACCCCTGCGGGAGAGAAAACGCTGGAGAAAACCCGGCAACTGGCCCTGCTATCTCAGGGCATTGAAGGGGATACAACCAGAATGACGCCGTCGGGTACGTTACGGATCGCCTGTGCCCATTTTACGGCGACGCACCTGCTGGGGCCGGTGATCCCGCCTTTCCTCGCCCTTTATCCCGCGTTGCGCATTGAGGTTGATATCAATAACCACCCGGTCAGCCTGGTGGGGGAGCGCATCGATCTGGCTATCCGGATCACCAATGAACCGGAACCGGGTGCTATCGCTCGTTATCTGGGAACATGCCAGTCCGTGTTATGCGCCTCGCCAGCGTACCTTGAGCGGGCGGGGGTGCCGACCACGCCTGAGGATCTCGCCCAGCATAATTGTCTGCACTACAGCCGTTTTTCCGGGCAGTCATGGTCTTTTCGCGATCGGGAGAAAGGGGGAATGTCGGTGGCGGTGAACGGTAATTTCAGTGCCGGGATCTCGTCACTGTTGTGCGATATGGCCGCCGCAGGTGTCGGCCTGGCGATGGTGCCAGCCATCGAGGCGCGAAGCGGGCTGGAAAGCGGTTGTCTGGTACGGGTATTACCGCAACTGGAGCCGCAGCCGCTGGGTATTTACGGGCTTTATCAGTCCCGCGATCATCAGCATGCGGCGCTCAGTCTGTTTCTCGACGCCATCAAACAGCATCTGATGCAATCGTAAGCCGGAGCATTATGAATTTGCCGAATAATACATCCTGTAGATTATGAATAATCAACGCTCTTGATTGTTTTGTATACAACTGAAAATAGCCATATTAAAATTGTGACTTCCTTAACTCAAATGGAGATTGTGGTTATGGCTATTCCGGCTTACTTATGGCTAAAAGACGATGGCGGTGCTGACATTACCGGTTCTGTCGATGTACTGGATCGCGAGGGCAGCATTGAGATTCATAGTTTCGCGCATGGGCTACATTTACCCACTGACAATATGACGGGTAAAATTACAGGTACTCGCGTACATAGTGCGTTAACGTTTGAAAAAGAATTCGATTCATCAAGCCCTTACCTTTACAAGGCTGTGGCGAAAGGTCAGACGCTAAAGAGCGCCGAATTTAAGTGGTATCACATCAACGATGCGGGGCAGGAGGTTGAATACTTCAACATGCTGCTGGAAGGCGTCAAAGTCGTCTCAGTCTGCCCTCTGATGCATAACTGCAAAAATTCCAGCACCGAAAAGCATAATCATCTCGAAGCTATTTCACTACGTTATGAAAAAATCACCTGGAAACACTGTGACGGAAATATCATGTTCACTGATGCGTGGAACGAACGATGATCCATTGTACCTTCCGGCTGAACGGGAATGCTTTGTCTAATCTGAGTTGCCCGGGTATCGGTTTTTTCCCCGCTTATTCAGGTAATACAGGGCATCACCGAAATAACCCTGATTCTGTCGCAGTAAAGAATATTGGCCCACTTCCGCCTGGGAAATATTACATTGTTGATCGGCCCCGAAGCTTAAGCACCCGTGTAAGAGATGTTTTCGCGACGAAATACACAGGTTCAGATCACTCGATATGGTTTGCCCTATACCGGGTCGATGGCCTTGTTGACGACCACACTTTTATTGAGCAAGTTGAAAGGGGAAACTTCAGACTTCACCCGGCGGGTTACGAAGGGGTTAGTAACGGCTGCATTACGCTGCCTTCTCCTTCTCATTTTGCGATACTGCGGGAGGCGCTCCTGAGGACCCCTTCAATAAGGGTATCTGCTTCACTTAATGCTTACGGCACTATTCAGGTGTACTAATAATGACGCCAGCGAAACAAGCGGGTTTATGGTTCATTCAGTTTTTGTCATTTCTCCTGATTTTTTCAGTATTTTATCTGCTCTTGCCCGAGGTATATCTGTTTCAACTTTTTAGCGATTGGGTAGGTTTTATTACTGAGCAGAGCTGGAATGATGTATTCATGTTAACCGTTCTCTGCACCTCAGTAATCATCAACATGTTGCTGATTTTCGTTGTCGGAAAAATGAGAAACAGGCAACTATAACCACCATAAGCCCGGTCTTACGGGAGTTACCCCATACTGCCGGGCTATTCTAATCGTCTGTTATTTGCATACTTTCTGAAAAAGGGGATTAAGGACTTGAGCAGAACGGCCGATTATATCCAAAAAAAGACCGCCGAAGCGGTCGTTACGTTTGCAACCCCAGCCGGGCATTACTTGCCGATCTCTTTGCGCACTAACGCCGGATAGGAATGCTCGGTCTCTTTTCCGGTACGGATGTTCAGGATCGTGTAACGCGCATCAGGGAAGGTGCCGGCTTTCTTTACCACCATCATCGATTCACCCTGTTGATTGCGGAACATTTTTCCGGAAGGGTATTTCGGCGCATCTGGATTCTGGCATGGGCATTGTGGATCACAGTGACTCATTATTTCCCCGTTAAGGCTTTGTCAGCCAGCAATTGAAGGGATCATCATAAGCACGGGCTTATGTCGGTGTAGACCGAAAACGATACTCCCGTGCGTTATGAATAGCCATAAAATTATAGGCGGATTGCATTAATCCGAAGGGGCGTTAGCGGGCCAAAATTTCTTTGCGAACAATCTCCGCACCTGCGCGTAATGCGTTGAGCTTGCCGTTAGCAACCCGACGCGATAACGGTGCCATGCCGCAGTTGGTGGAAGGGTAGAGCTTGTCGGCATCAACAAACTGCAGCGCTTTGCGCAGCGTATCTGCCACTTCCTCTGCGGTCTCTACGGTATTGGTCGCGACATCAATCGCTCCGACCATCACTTTTTTACCGCGGATCAGTTCCAGCAGATCCATCGGTACCCGCGAGTTGTGACACTCCAGCGAGACGATATCGATAGCCGACTGTTGCAGCTTAGGGAAGGCTTCTTCGTATTGCCGCCACTCGGTGCCCAGCGTCTTTTTCCAGTCGGTATTGGCTTTGATGCCATAGCCATAGCAGATATGCACCGCCGTTTCGCACTTCAGCCCTTCAACGGCGCGTTCTAACGCCGCGATACCCCAGTCATTCACTTCGTCAAAGAAGACGTTAAAGGCGGGTTCATCAAACTGGATAATATCGACACCGGCCGCTTCTAATTCTCGGGCTTCCTGGTTCAGGATTTTGGCGAATTCCCAGGCCAGCTTTTCGCGGCTTTTATAGTGGGCATCATACAGGGTATCGATCATCGTCATCGGCCCAGGCAGCGCCCATTTGATCGGCTGTTTGGTGAGCTGACGTAAGAATTTCGCATCTTCAACGAATACCGGTTTCTGGCGTTCTACCGCCCCGACCACGGTCGGCACGCTGGCGTCGTAGCGATTGCGAATTTTAACCACCTCGCGTTTCTCAAAATCAACGCCGCTGAGGTGCTCGATAAAGGTAGTGACAAAATGCTGGCGGGTCTGCTCGCCATCGCTGACGATATCAATCCCGGCCCGCAGCTGATCGAACAGCGACAAACTCAGCGCATCCTTTTTCCCCTCGATTAACTCTTCGTTTTCTAATTTCCAGGGGGACCATAGCTTCTCTGGCTCTGCAAGCCAGGACGGTTTCGGTAAGCTGCCGGCAGTCGACGTAGGGAGCAATGTTTTCATAACAGGTGACCTTATATTTTTAATCAATTAAACAGCGCAGTTAGCAGACCATTGCTCAAGAATATTCTTGTAAGGTTTGATGAAATGCTTTTCGGTGAACTTGCCCTGCTCAATTGCCAGCTGGCTACGCTCTTCCCGATCGTAAACGATTTTTGTTAAGGAATGATCCTGGTTATTCAGGTTCGGTTGGTAATACTGTCCGGCCGTGGAGTTAGCGTTATAAATCTCCGGGCGATAAATTTTCTGGAAGGTCTCCATCGTACTGATGGTGGCAATTAGCTCCACAAACGAGTAATCACCCAGTAAATCGCCGGAGAAATAAAACGCCAGCGGCGCGGCGCTGTTTGGCGGCATGAAATAGCGCACCTGCAGGCCCATTTTTTTGAAGTATTCTTCAGTCAGCGAGGTGCCGTGCTGTTGGTATTCGATGCCTAAAACAGGATGCACATTACCGATGCGCTGATAGCTGTTTTTATTCGAGACGCTCAGACAGATCACCGGTGCTTTGCTGAAGTTCGCTTTGTATTCTGCTGAGTTAGCGAAATGCTTAAAGATGTTGCCGTGTAAATCGCCAAAGTCATCCGGGATGCTAAAACCGGCCTGATTTTTATTATGGTCTAACAGCCGCACGCTAAAGTCATAATCGCGAACGTAAGAGGAGAAGTTATTCCCGACAATACCCTCGATGCGTTCGTTGGTTTTTTTATCAATAATATTGGTTTTCAGGATTTCAATTGCCGGGAAGGCCTGATTATCGTCACCAATATTCATCTCAACGGAGATGATCTCCAGCTCGACGGAATAACGATCGCCGTTGGGGTTATCCCAGTGCGCTAGGGCGTTAAAGCGATTATCGATCATCACTAACGTGTTGCGCAGATTCTGCTGGCGGTTTTCCCCGCGGGCCAGATTCGCAAAATTAGTGGTGATGCGCGTGTTTTCCGAAGGATTATAATTCTCGTCGAAAAGACTGTGCTTAATCGTAAATGTGAATGCGTTATTCATAATATTCAGTCTTCTTGTTGCTAATTCGTTAACATTACATACGTTATGCCAGAGCCTCAGCAACAGTGATAGCGACTAAATTTCACTACAACATGAGATATCTTCATGTTGTAGCCTGAGCGGGTTTCATCATGACGCTTTTACAGCATTGTGGGAGGTCATCTGTGGCGCATTATCGAGCCGTCGAATCGCCGGCACCAGCGCGGCACCCAGGGTGGCGATGACCACCGCAATGGCGGATACCAACAGCACGTTGCTGGAACCGTACTGCACGGCCAGCGGACCGGCGATCAGCTCCCCGAAGGGAATGGCCACAAAGGATCCCACCGCGTCATAGGCGTACACCCGCGCCAGCTTTTCCGGTGGGATATGGGTCTGCAGCGAATGGGCCCAGGCCACACCAAACAGGCCAAATGCGACGCCCGCGATAAAAAATGCGGCAATCAGCCACGGGGTTGCCGCGAGCTGACTCATCATAAAAATGGGTAACGCGCAGAGGGACACCAGCAACACCCCGATAAACAGGTCCCGGCGCGGACGCCAGCGCAGGGCGAGGGAGGAGCCCACGATCAGCCCAACGCTCTGTGCCGCCACAATTATCCCCCAGTGCGCGCGGCCAAAAGAGGCGTCGGCGATCACCGGGCCCAGCACCATCATCACCCCGCTGAAGGCGGCATTAATAATGGTGAACTGAACGACAATCGACCACACCCAGGCCCGGCTGGCGAACTCTGTCCAGCCCTCTTTTAAGTCCTGCAGGATGTTGTTTTGCGGTGCCCCGGTGTCGACGCGGGCAACACGAATAAACAGATACAGCGGGGCGGCGGCGGCGAAGCCCAGCGCATCAATGGCCAGTCCCCAGCCTGGCCCGACAGAGCTGACCAGCAGCCCGCCCAGCGACGCGCCGATCACCGTTCCGCTGTACACCCCGAGCTGGATAAACGCATTGGCCTGGCGCAGATTTGTTCCGGGAACCGTCTGGGGAACCAGCGCAGAAGAGGCCGGTAAGGTGATGCCGGCAGCGGCCCCGTTCACGGCGCCGAGCAGGGCCAGGCTCATCACCGTGGCGGAACCGTCCAGCACCGACCAGGCGACGACAGCCTGCGAAACGGCAGCAACCAGCGAAGACGAGACCAGCACCCGGCTGCGGGAATAGCGGTCTGCCAGCACGCCCCCGAGCAGCAGGAAGGCAACATTAAAGATGGAGCGGGAGGCAACGACCCAGCCTAAATCAGAGACCGAACCGCCGATATCCAGCACCGCAAACGCCAGCGCGATGGGGGCAATACCGTTGCCCAGCACGGTGAGCAAGCGCGCAAAAAAGAGATGACGGAAAGGGGAAAAGTGAAAAGCGTGCGCGCGTTTATTGTCGGTGTTCATTTTTAATGGCTTCGCAGTTAAAGGCAGTCAGTCAGATTTTCAGGGTATCAATGACGGCTCGCAGGGCGGGTGAGACGTTGCGATGCGGATAATACAGGAATAACCCCTCCATGCGCAGGCTGTAACGCTGCAATACCCGGATCAGGACACCCCGTTCCAGGTCATCGGCCACCAGTTCGACAGGCACATAGGCCAGACCCAGACCCAGCCGGGCGGCTTCGGCTTCCATGTAGCTGTCCGATAAGGCCCACTGTCCCTGCGGCTGATGGGTGATTTTTTTTCCGTCCTGATTGAGTTCCCACTGGTACAGGCTGCCGTCGGCAAACTGGTAGGCAATACAGGGATGGGCCACTAAATCCGCCGGGGCCTGCGGAAAGCCGTAGCGGCGAAAATGTTCCGGCGTCGCCACCACTGCCATCTCCATGTCGGGCGTGATGCGCACCGCGATCATGCCCTGGCCCACCTCCGGGCCCAGACGCACCCCCGCATCGAATCGCTCGGCGATAATGTCGACGAACCGGCTTTCGTTCATCAGCTCCAGCCGGATATCAGGATATCGCTGTTTAAACACCGCCAGCTTCGGCAGCAGACATTTATCAATGGCGTGCTGGCTGGCATTGATGCGCACCGAACCGGAAGGGGTCTGGCGATAATGGGCCAAGGTCGCAAGCCCAAGATCTAAGGCGTCAAAGCCGGACTCTGTCGTCTGGTAGAGTTGCTCCCCCGCCTGGGTCAGCGACAGCCTGCGGGTGGTGCGCACCAGCAGCTGAACACCCAGCCGCTCCTCGAGATCGCGCACCGAACGGCTGATCCCCGATTGCGCCAGCCCCAGCCGCTGTGCGGCGGCGGTGAAACTGCCTTCCCGCACGACCTGCATAAACAGGTACAGCTCATTGTAGTTTTCCCGCTTCGCCATCAATGGATTCCCGTGCGTATCTATAACAATTTGATATTAATCCTAGCAGTATTCGCCCTCTAATCAGCACTATTTCTGCTAACTATAATCACCCTCATTGCAACAAAGCACAGCAGCGTTGTCCGTATGAAACCTGTACCTGAATCCTGTATTTAAGGGGATCTTTCATGAAGGCATTTACCCAAAAACTGACAACTGCATTACCCGCCATGCTGCTCTGTGCATCATTAAGTGGAGTGACGACAATGAGTTATGCTGATACAGCTAATCCGAACGCCCCCGTTTCAATGATACAGAAATGGGACAAGACCTTCGCCGAGAGCAGTAAGGTCGATCACCGCAAGGTGTCCTTCCAGAACCGCTACGGCATCACCCTGGTGGCCGATCTGTACCTGCCGAAAGACCGCGGCGATCGCAAGCTGGCCGCGATTGCGGTCAGCGGTCCCTTTGGCGCGGTCAAAGAGCAATCCAGCGGTCTGTATGCCCAGACTCTGGCTGAACAGGGCTTTGTCACGCTGGCATTCGATCCTTCTTACACCGGCGAATCGGGTGGGAGTCCGCGCAACGTCGCCTCTCCGGATATCAACACCGAAGATTTTAGTGCGGCGGTGGATTTCCTCGGGTTACAAAAAGAGGTCGATCGTAACCGGATCGGTATCCTCGGGATCTGTGGCTGGGGCGGGATGGCACTGAATGCCGCCTCGATGGATACCCGCGTCAAAGCGGTCGCCACCAGCGTGATGTACGACATGAGCCGGGCGATGGGCCACGGGGTCGGCGACGGCAAAGACCGTTATTCAGCGGCCGATCGCCATGCCGTGCTGGAGTATCTGAACGCGCAGCGCTGGAAGGATGCAGAAAGCGGCACCTTCGCCCATGGCGGGCATGATCTGAATGTCGACCAGAACGGCAACGTCACCGCCGGGGAACGTATTTTGCCCGAGGCGTTACCGGCCAATCCGCATCCGGTGCTGAAAGAGTTCTTTGACTACTACCGGATGCCACGCGGATTCCACGCGCGCTCGGTTAACTCAACGGGCGCATGGACGGCGACCATGCCGCTGTCGTTCATGAATATGCCGCTGCTGAGCTATGCCAATGAAATCACCATCCCGACGCTTATCGTCACCGGTGAGAAGGGGCACTCACGCTACTTTGCTGAAGATGCGTATAAAGCGGTCGGCAGCGAGCACAAAGAGCTGGTGGTGGTCCCGGGCGCAAACCATGTGGACTTATACGACAATGCCGCCGGTAAAATACCTTTTGCCCGCTTTGAGCAATTCTTCAAAACCAGCCTGAAATAAACCCCTAACCAGTACGTTTAAGCCACCGGTCTTTGACCGGTGGCGTTGACGCTGGCCTTCGCGAAATCTGAATATGTCCACACTCAGCCAGACCACACCACACCAAAATGCGTACTGGGGCGGTATTTTTGCCATGACCCTGTGCGTCTTTGTCCTGATTGCATCTGAATTTATGCCGGTCAGCCTGCTCACGCCCCTTGCCACCGATTTGGGCGTAACGGAGGGGCTGGCAGGGCAGGGCATTGCCATCTCCGGCGCGCTGGCGGTTATCACCAGCCTGACGATTTCTACTATTGCCGGCAAGGTGGATCGTAAATATCTCCTGCTGGGGATGACGGTGCTGATGGCCGTGTCGGGAATGATTATTGCGTTTGCGTCCAGCTATCTGGTGTATATGGCAGGCCGGGCCCTGATTGGTATCGCCATCGGCGGGTTCTGGTCCATGTCTGCCGCCACCGCCATTCGGCTGGTGCCGACGCATCAGGTCCCCCGTGCGCTGGCCATTTTCAACGGCGGCAATGCGTTGGCGACGGTGGTGGCGGCCCCGCTGGGTAGCTATCTCGGCGCCACCATCGGCTGGCGTGGAGCGTTTCTTTGTCTGGTCCCGGTGGCGATACTGGCCTTCATCTGGCAGTGGATTAGCCTGCCCAACATGCGCGGCGACAGTAAACCGTCGCGCGGAACGGTTTTTCGCGTGTTCAGTCGCCGCATCGTCTCGACAGGTATGCTGGCCTGCGGCCTGTTCTTTATGGGGCAGTTTGCGTTATTCACCTACATGCGCCCGTTTCTGGAAACCGTCACCCGGGTAAGTCCGTCCGGCTTATCGCTGATCCTGCTCACCCTCGGGGTCGCGGGTTTTGTCGGCACGCTGATCGTTTCTACCTTCCTTAACGCGCGATTTTACCTGACGCTGATCGCCATCCCGCTGCTGATGGCCGCCATCGCCGGGATGTTGATCCTGACCGGGCACAGCGTCTGGATAGTTGCCCTGCTGTCAGGCTTGTGGGGGATGCTGGCGACGGCGGCGCCAACCGGATGGTGGACGTGGATCGCCCGCACCCTACCCGATGATGCAGAGGCCGGTGGGGGGCTGATGGTTGCGGTTATTCAGCTGTCGATTGCGCTGGGATCCACGGTGGGCGGCCTGATGTTTGACCATCTGGGCTGGCAGAGCGCGTTTGCGATGAGTGGCGTACTGTTGCTGTGCGCCGGGGTCCTGACGTTGATCACCTCACGTCAGGGTCTCGCGGGCTGATCTTACAGGGACGCCGCAGCAAAAAGACCCGGGGTGGTGCCAAAATGCGCCCGGAAGTGCTTAATCAAATGGCTCTGGTCAAAGAAGCCGATGTCGCTGGCTACCTGGGCAGCGCTGACCCCTTTGGCCAGCAGCGCTTTGGCACGCATCAGGCGGATTTGTGTCAGATACTGGTGCACGGAAAGCCCGGTCATCTTCTGGAAGGTGCGCATAAAATAGAATTCACTGAGTCCCGCCACCTGCGCAATCTCCTTCACCGACAGGGACTGGGTATAAGAGCCGTGCAAAAAGTCGATCGCCTGACGGATATCCGCCCGCAAAACGCGCTGGCGCGACCCTTTGACGGTACGTTCACCGTAATGACCTACCAGCAGGTTGAGGATCTGATACATCACGCACTCTTTTTCCAGCGGGTCAGGACTCTGTTTGATCAAGGCCGCCGCCTGCAGCATGCGGCGGGCCATCACTGGATCGTGTCGGATCCCCTGCGTGCCGAAATTCACCGCGCCTTTGCCGCTGAGCACCGTTTGCGCTACCTCGTTCAGCAGGCTTTCACCGGGATAGAATGCGCAATAATCCCAGCCTTCATCACGCTGCACCGCTTCGCCGGTGTGTACTTCGCCTGGGGCGATAATCATCACCGACCCTGCTGCGGCAATGCCGTTTTCCCGGCATACCCGGGTACGCTGCGCCCCGCGGGCAAACGCTGCGATCACAAATTCATCATGAAAATGCGGCGGGTAGCTGTGCTCATAGCAGGTGGCCTGCAGGATCTCCATCCCACCGTGCAGCTGACTGTCGCGCCACAGGCTAATCTCATCGCGTTTTTGTTGCACCACGTCCGCTTCCTCTCCCCGCCTGCGTAAATTTCACGGCTGAGCAGGATTTTACTATAGCGATTTCAGCTAATTCGTAAGATTGTTATTGAGCTAAGTAATATAAGGGAAAAAGAGATGTTGATGAAGACAAACACCGGCCGGGCCGCCTCCACGTCGGGTGATTTCCGCGCCGGTGTCGCGGCCTGTCTGCCGACCATTCCGGGCTACTGGAGTATAGGCTTTGCCGCCGGGGCGATTGGCACGCTTTCCGGGTTTACCCCCGGACAAATTGCCCTGCTGGCCGGTGGTCTGTACGCCGGGTCGGCGCAGTTTCTGTTTTATTCCCTGTGGGCGGCGGGGGCCGAAATGGCGTCGGTGGTGTTGAGCGTGCTGCTGGTTAACCTGCGCTACCTGCTGATGAGCTCATCGATGAGCGTGTTTTTTCGCGACTACAGCACGCTGCAAAAAATGGTCAGCGGGCTGCTGCTGACGGATGAAACCTTTGGCGTGGCGGTTCAGCACGGCAGCCCGCAGGGCAAAATCAGCTATGCCTGGATGCTGGGTCTGAACGTCACCGCCTGGCTGAACTGGATTTTTGCGTGCGTGGTGGGTGCCTGGCTGGCCACCACATTACCGGCGTCGCTGATGGAAGGGCTGGGCTTTAGCCTGGTCTCAATGTTTATCGGCCTGATCCTGATGATGTGGTTTGCCAGCCGCCGAAAGACGCTGGAAACCCTGAACATTGCCGTCGCGGTGGCGATCACCTTGTTCTGTGCCGGAAGTGGTTCGCTCAGTCTGGTGGTGATTGTCGCGGCCTCCCTCGCGGCGACCCTGGCAACAGTGCTGTTACGTACCCGGAAAGGAAAATAGGATGGAACGACATATTGTGCTGGCGATTATCGCCTCTGCGCTGGTGACCGCCCTGATGCGCACCGTACCCATTTTGCTGCTGTCCCGCTTTCGTCTGCCGGGCGTTGTTCAGCAGTGGCTGAGTTTTATTCCCACCGCCATCATGGCCGCGCTGGTGGCTGCTGAGCTTCTGAGCAAGCCCGCGATGACCAGCTCCGGGATCAGCATCGCGCTGCTGGCGGCGGGGTTCGCCACCGTTGTGGGGGTGATAACCCGTGGACTGTTCGCGACGGTGATTGCCGGGGTGGTGGCGTTTACCGCCGCAGGCTATTTTCTGGCGACTTAAGCCAGTAACGACGTCACCTGGCTGACGCTGACTATCCCCTTATCCCAGATAATCTGGTGCAGGGATGACTGAATAATGCTGGTGATGGGTTTGGGCGTTAACAGCGCCCAGCAGATCCCGGCAGGTCTGCGAACCGAGCGGTAGGTCACGCCGGTTTCGCCCGCGACCCGCAAACGGGCGCCCAGATGCTGCGGCTCGCTGTAGTCCGTGGGATGGTAATACGGGTGCGTGCCCGGCAGGCCGGTAATGTCGACAAAGGCGGTGTGGCCCAGCTCGGTTTCCAGGCAGCGGTATTCAAAGCGTTCAAACTTCAGTTCAGGCACGTTCTGCCAGTAGTGCTGGCAGTGGTAGACAATCTCGGCCAGCGCCGTCTCCTGGCTGTCCCCCAGATAATAAATACCAAAATCGCCATTCGAAAAGCGGCTGCCGTCCGGATTGACGTGGGTGAAGGCGGCCATGGCGTAGTGCGCACCGCGGATCCCCAGCACCCACTCCTCGCGAGGTAGCAGGTTCAGGTTTCCCACTTCGGTGGACAGCCGCGGATTGGTTAGCTTCTGGATCTCGTAGAGAACGTCAAACGCCTCCGGGCTGGCAACATCCTCGAACACGTAGATGGCCGGGTACTTGGTATGCAGCAGGCGGTAGCCCTTGAGGGGAACCAGCGCCGTTCTTGGGATCTCCGCATCGGTCATCCGGCCAGGCCCCCGCGCAGCACGTCGACGCGCTTCGCCACTTCATGCAGATTGCCGAACTCGCCGCCCGCAATAAACGACAGCGGGGTGGCCCCGTTGAAGTAGGCATTGTGGTTGGCCATGGTCATAAACCCGTACACGTTCTCGGGATTGCTGAACACGATCCGCAGCGCCGAATGCATATTCAGCAGATAGCTTACCCGAGTGAGCTGGTCATGGCTCAGTGACGCGCTCTGCGTGTCGCTGTGACGGTACTTGTACAGCGCCGCCCGCGACAGCTGCAGAATGTTCTGCTGCTGCTCGGTGGTGCAGCCCCACTTTTCCAGGATGTTCATCGCGGCCCGGATGGCGATTAAATCGCGATCCCCGCGGGCGATTGAGGCCGGATTCAGGTGCTTCGGCATGGAATGCTCCCTGTGCTGAGATTGATGAATATAGTCTCAGCATGAACTAAATATCCTTATTTGTCTACGCGAAGACGGCGCGGGATGACCTCGCATTAACGGTGTTAAGCTATCGGACGGATCTCTTTTGAGCGCAGAGTCAGCTGAACCGGCACCGACTTATACGATGGGGTACCGCTCTCTTTATCCAGATAGTCGAGAGGAACCAGCTCGTTAGCTTCAGGATAATAGGCCGCCACCGTACCTGGGGCGATACGCCAGGCCACCAGCGTAATGTCATCAAGACGCTGCGTACTGCCGGGCAGCGCGGTGGTGATATCCACCCGGTCGCCGTGCTCCAGCCCCAGTTGCTGCATATCCTCTTCGTTCATAAACAGCACGTCGCGGCGACCAAACACCCCGCGATAGCGGTCGTCGAGGGCATACAGCGTGGTGTTGTACTGGTCGTGGCTGCGCAGGGTGACGAGGCGCAGCACGTTTTCGCCAACGCCCGGACTGTTCTCTTCAACGCCTTCAAACAGCGAGAACATCGCTTTGCCGCTGACGGTAGGCCAGACGCGCTCGGTTGGCGGCAGCGGCAGGCGAAAACCGCCTGGGATCCTTATCCGCGCATTGAAGTTGTCAAAGCCGGGCAGGGTCTGCTCGATGCGCTCCCGGATGCGATCGTAATCGGCCACCAGTTCCAGCCAGTCGACTTTACTGTCGGGCAGGGTGGCGTGGGCGATCCCGGCGACAATTGCCGGTTCCGAGCGCAGCCACGGCGAGGCCGGGGTGAGTTTGCCGCTGGAGGCATGCACCATCGACATGGAGTCCTCGACGGTAATCGACTGCGGGCCTGCGCGCTGCACATCCAGCTCCGTACGTCCCAGACAGGGGAAGATAAAGGTCTCTTTGCCCACCAGCAGATGGGTGCGGTTGAGTCGGGTGGCGACGTGCACGCTGAGATCCAGTTTTCGCAGGGCGGCGAACGTCCGGGCGTGGTCCGGCATGGCCACCGCGTAGTTCCCACCGAGACAGATTAGCGCTTTTGCCTGTCCGTCGAGCATCGCCTGCGCGGCCTGCACCGCGTCGTGGCCAGGGGCGGACGGCGGGGTAAAGCCGAACACCGCCTCCAGCTTATTCAGAAACGCCGCCGACGGTTTTTCGGTGATCCCCACCGTGCGGTTGCCCTGCACGTTGGAGTGCCCGCGCAGGGGACAAATTCCCGCCCCGGGCTTGCCGATATTGCCGCGCAGCAGCAACAGGTCAGCAATCAAGCGCACGTTTGCGGTGCCTTTGTTGTGCTGGGTAATGCCCATCCCGTAGGTGATGATGGTGGCGTTCGATTTCGCGTAAGCGTCGGCGACGCTCTCCAGCTGCGGGCGTAATAACCCGGAACCCTGCTCGATGGCCTCCCAGCCCGTGGCGGCGATATCGGCGGCAAACTCGGCAAAACCGGCGGTGTGGCGGGCGATAAAATCGTGGTCCAGCACGTTGCCGCGTGTCGCATCCAGCTGCAGGAGGTGTTTGGCAATACCTTTGAGCGCTGCGGCGTCGCCACCGGCTTTGACCTGGAAGTAAGTCGAGGCGATGTCGGTGGCGCTGTAGGTCGCCATCTCCATCACGCTTTGCGGATCGGCAAAGCGCTCAAGGGCCGTTTCACGCAGCGGGTTAAAGACGATGATCGGCACCCCCCGACGGGCAAGCTCGTGCAGGGTGCCCATCATCCGCGGGTGGTTGGTGCCCGGATTGTGCCCGATGGAGATAACCAGCTCGGTGTTATCAAAATCCATCAGCGAGACGGTACCTTTGCCGATCCCGATTGAGCGGGGCAGGCCGACGCTGGTGGCCTGATGGCACAGGTTGGAGCAATCGGGAAAATTATTGGTGCCCAGCTCGCGGGCAAACAGCTGATACAGGAACGCGGCTTCATTCGAGGCGCGCCCGGAGGTGTAAAACTCCACCTGCTCCGGTGCCAGGCCGCGCAGTACCTCGCCGATGCGGGCAAACGCCTGTTCCCAGCTGACCGGGCGTAAGGTGTCGCTTTGTGGATGGTAAGCAAGCGGGTGCGTCAGACGGCCCAGCCCTTCGATCTCGAAATCGGGTTTTTCCCACAGTTCGCTGACGGTGTGTTGCGCCAAATATTCTGGGGTGACGCGCTTTGTGGTGGCTTCCCACGTCACCGCTTTGGCGCCGTTCTCGCAAAACTGAAAGGTGGATTTGTGTTCTTTGTCCGGCCACGCACAGCCCGGACAGTCAAAGCCATCGGGCTGATTGGTGCGCAGCAAAGTGGCAGGCGCGTCGAAGACATCCATCTGCGTACGCACCGCAATCGCTGTAGCCTTTAACGCTCCCCAACCGCCTGCCGGGCCTGCGTAATAGTGAATGCCTGGGACCTGTCGTCTGTGGTTACTCATCGGTGCTCCTGTGGGGGTTTTCGGGGTGGCGGCTGATTTCGGCCAGCAGCAGGCGTAACCCAGTCTGTCAGACCCCGATTCTGAAGAGAGATGAATTATCTTTGCTGCAGATAATTATCAAATCAATTACAAATTATTCACAGTTCAGCTCACAAATCCATCATCAGATTCGTGTGAGGAGTTGTCAGTTGCCGGCCCTGACAGGGATGTCAGAGCCGGTGCAGGATCAGTTAATCTTGCCTAAGAAGTCACGCTTTCCAAGCGGTACGCCCGCCTGACGTAAAATGTCGTAAGCGGTGGTGAAATGGAAATAGAAATTTGGCACTGCGAAGGAGAAGACAAAGCCACGGGCGGTGAAATGCAGTTCGTGTTCACGCGCTTTCACCTTAATCGGACGCTCATCGTCACCCTCAAGCTGTGCATCAGCCACCGTTTCTAACCACTGGATGGTTGTGGTGATCCGGGTTTGTAACTGTTCAATGGTGCTCTCATTATCTTCCATCACCGGGGCGTCGATATCAGCCAGACGCGCCACGCCGCGCTTCGCCATATCGCAGGTCACCTGCACCTGACGCACCAGCGGGAACATATCATCCGCCAGTTTTGCTTCCAGTAATGCGCTCTCCGCGGTGCCGTTTTCTTGCGCCCAGATGCGCGCTTTTTCGAGGATCGCGCTCAGGTTGTGAAGCCCATGGATGAACTGTGCTTTCGTTTCGCTATACAGTGACATTGCAAACTCCTTTATCGTTATTGAGTGCCCGGTCAGACGCTTAGCCCCTGACCGGTATGCCAGGGTAAACCGAAACAGCAGATTTGTCAGGCTCAAACGCGCGCGGCCCTACGCTGCGTTAAAGTCAAAACCTTCGTCGGCCCAGCCGGTCAGCCCGCCGATCATGATTTTGACCGGACGACCCAGCTGCGCCAGCTTCAGCGCGGCCCGATCGGCACCGTTGCAGTGCGGCCCTGCACAGTAGACGACAAACAACGTATCGGCAGGCCATTGTGCCATGCGCTGCGCATCGATATCCCGATGGCGCAGATGGATAGCTCCCGGAACATGACGCCGTGCAAAGGACTCCGGGCTGCCGACCACGTGCAGCAGCACAAAATCCCTCTCGTCGTCTTTGATGGCACTGTGCACATCGTCGCAATCCGTTTCCACACTCAGTCGGTGTAAAAAATGCGCAGCGGCGCGATCGGCATCTGCTGCAGGATAATCAGTTACGTAGCTCATACTCACTCCTCTTAAATTGAGTCTTTACTCTAGGGTCAGGGTGCGGTTTTGACAGCTGGCAGAAATGCCATATACCATCAAGATCATGACAAAATTGTGCGGGTGTAAGGGTGAAGAATCCTCTGGTGGTGGTGCTGGCCTATGACGGCTTATGCACCTTTGAATTCGGCGTCGCGGTAGAGATTTTCGGCCTGGCGCGTCCTGAAATGGGCGAGAACTGGTATCGCTTTGCGGTCGCGGGCGTTGACCAGGGAGAGCTGTGCGCGACGGGAGGCGTCCGGCTGGTGGTTGATGGCGGACTGGAGTTGCTGGACCAGGCCGGAACCATCGTGGTGCCCGGCTGGCGCGGTGCGGACACGCCGGTACCTGCCGAACTCTGCGCCCGGCTGGTGGCGGCGCATCAGCGCGGGGCGCGGGTGATGTCGATCTGCTCCGGTGTGTTTGTGCTGGCCGCTGCCGGGTTGCTCGATAACCGGCAGGCCACCACTCACTGGCGCTACACAGACTTACTGCAGCAGCGTTACCCGGCCATTCAGGTCACGCCGGACGTGCTGTATATCGATAATGGTGATGTGCTGACCTCCGCAGGCAGCGCGGCGGGTATCGACCTGTGCCTGCACCTGGTCCGCCGGGACTACGGTTCCGTAGCGGCAAATCAGGTGGCGCGCCGGCTGGTGGTATCACCCCATCGCGACGGCGGCCAGGCCCAGTTTATCCAGCAGGCCGTTCCCGTTGCCTATGAAGGCCACCGGCTCGGATCGCTGTTTGATCATCTGCATGCCCATCTCGCCGCTCCGCACAGCGTCGCCTCGCTGGCAGAGTTTGTTGGCATGAGCCCGCGTACCTTTTTACGCCGGTTTGCCGCCACTACCGGCAGCACTCCGGCCCAGTGGTTGCTCAACGCCCGGTTGAGCCGCTGTCAGGATTTACTGGAAAACAGCGCACTGTCGATTGAGAGAATTGCCGAGGTCGCAGGGTTTGGCAGCGTAGCGACGATGCGGCACCACTTTAAGCACCATTTTGCGACCACGCCTGCGGCGTATCGGAGAGGGTTTGCTTCCCCTGCGGGGAAGGTGGTTTAATTTGCACCCATAATTTATACCCACTATACCTACTGATGCGTTGATCTCAATCGCAGTGGTGGGTACTATACCCACTGTTCGCTCAGGGAGGGCAACGGATGAAGAGTGGAGAACTCATCAAGATATTGATCAACGCCGGTTGGGTACACGTCCGCACTCGCGGCTCTCACCATATTTTTGAGAAAGAAGGTGAACCCGAGCCAATAGTGGTACCTCACCCTAAAAAGGATATAGCAACGGGTACGTTGCATAAAATCCTTAAGCAGATGGGCGAAAATAAATAATGAGGTGGTGTGCACCGCGCGTCACTTATTAGAGAGGAAATAATGTATGAAATATCCAGTTTACTTACATCAGGCCGACAGCGGCACATATTCAGGGTTTGTGCCGGACGTTCCAGGATGTTATTTCGCTGGCGATACCATTGACGATGCGATCGCCGATGCTCATGCCGCTATCGATGCGTATCTGGAATATCAGAGTGAGAAAGGGCAGGACGTCCCGGCGGCGAGAAGCATGAATGCGCATAAAGATGATGAAGATTGTCAGGGTGGTATGTGGGGCTTCGTCGATATCGACACAAGCAAATATGAAGGTAAAGCTACTAAGTTAAATATCACGTTACCGCAAAATCTTTTAAGAAGAATTGATGCTTATGTCAGCAGTAACGGCGAATTTTCCAGTCGAAGCGGTTTTATCGCCGAATTAGCGCGGCGGGAGTTATTAAAGCGCTCTTAAAATAGTATTCCCATCACGAACATAGTTATAGCCCACGACAGTGGGCTTTTTTATTTTCCGCTGTTTTAATGCTAAAACAAAGTCGATTATAGAGTAACAGGGTTTTTGATGCTGCCTTATAACGGACTTTAAATAATCTCCTTAATAAACATTCACATAAATTATTAATCTTGAGAGCCATCACATAATCCGCGCAAAGTCTTTGTCGCGCTGAATGGCTGCATCTAAATTGCTAACTCGAGTTAGCTTTCGGGGTTAGCATCATGAGCGAGTCATTTTTCATTGGGATCGATGTCGGTTCCGCCAGCGTCAGGGCAGGGATTTTCGACCGCAGTGGTCAGCGACGAGCGTTCGCCGTTCGCCCCATTCAGCAGTTCTCTTCCCGGGTAAATTTTGTTGAACAGTCGTCAGAGGACATCTGGCAGGCGGTGTGTGATTCGGTACGCGAGGCGATGGAGCATGCTGCGATCCCTGCCCAGGCGGTGTGCAGTATCGGCTTTGACGCAACCTGCTCGCTGGTGGTGGTGGACAGCGAAGGGCGCGGGATTTCTGTCGCAGAGCAGGGTGAACCCGAGCGGGACATCATCATGTGGATGGATCACCGTGCCACCCAGGAGACCCTCGACATCAACGCCACCGGCGATGAAGCCCTGCGCTACGTGGGCGGCGAGGTGAGCGTCGAAATGGAACTGCCGAAAGTGCTGTGGCTGAAACGGCACTTTCCCGAGCGTTACCAGCGTGCCTGGCGACTGTTCGATCTGGCCGACTATCTGGTGTGGCGTGCGACGGGGGCGGATGTCGCCAGCGTCTGCACCCTGGCCTGCAAATGGAATTATCTCTCGCATCACTCCCGCTTCAGCCACACGCTGCTGTCGGCGGTGGGGCTGGATGAACTGCCGGGCAAGATCCCGGCCACCGTGTTAGCCCCCGGCGTTCGCGCCGGAATGCTCAATCCCGCCACGGCGGCAGCATTTGGCCTGCCGGAAAACGTTGTGGTGTCCAGCGGCATGATCGACGCCCATGCGGGCGGTCTGGCGCTGGTGGCGTCGCAGTCGGCGGGCAATCTGGCGTTGATTAGCGGCACCTCGAATTGCCATATGCTGGTCAGCCCTGAGCCGGTGAGTGTACCCGGCGTGTGGGGCCCTTACTGGGGGGCGATGCTCCCGGACCAGTGGCTGAACGAGGGCGGACAGAGTGCGGCGGGGGCGCTGGTGGAGTGGACCCTTCGCCAGAGCGCCCTCTGGCCGAAACTGCAGGCGCAGGCGACCGTGCTGGGTGAGAGTGTTTATACCGTCCTCAATCAGTGGGTGGCGGCGCTGGAAGCGCGCGAAGCCTGGCCCACGGCGCAGCTGCACGTGCTGGCCGATCACCACGGTAATCGCTCGCCCCGGGCCAATCCGTTTGCCCGGGGTGTGGTCAGCGGCTTAACCCTGGAATCCGGCCAGGATGGGCTGGCCCGACTGTATCTGGCGACCCTGCAGGCCATCGCCTACGGCACCCGACACATCATCGATACCCTGCGTGACGCCGGACACGTTATACAGCGGATCACCGCCTGCGGGGGAGCGACCAAAAACCCGCTGTGGCTGCGGGAGTACGCCAACATCACCGGCTGCGACATCGCGTTGAGCGATGAAGAAGACGCCGTGACGCTGGGGGCCGCGCTGATGGGGGCGGTGGCCTGCGGGCAATACGCCACCTTGCCGATAGCGGCCGGGGCGATGGTGCGTTCCGGCGGGGTTATCCGAGCCGATCCCGCGACGGCGGATTTTCATCAGGCGAAATACCGGGTTTATCTGGAGATGTATCACCCGCAGCAGCAGGCGCAGCAGGCGATGCACAAATGGGTCAAATAACAAAAATGAGGGAACTGAATATGCTGACACTGAATCTACCTGCGGCGCCAACGCCGATCCTGGCTCAGGACCGCGAGATCCTGATGATCACCAACGCGGATCTGCGCGAGTCCGCCAATCTGGCCTGCTGGCCGGTACAGCAAAAGTTTGAGCAGAAGCTGCAGGCGGCGCTGGAGCGCCACGGCTATCGCATGCGCCGTGCCCATCCGGTGAATACCGAACGCGGGCACGGTTTTATCAGCAGTCAGCGCGAGGGCAGCGATCTGTTTGCCGCCATCGATCCTGACGCGCCGCTGATTGTGCTGCTCACCGCCTGGCAGTATTCGCACCATATCGCGCCGTCGCTGGTGCATCATCGCGGCCCGGTGCTGCTGCTGGCTAATTTTGACGGCACCTGGCCAGGCCTGGTCGGGATGCTGTGCATGGCGGGCAGCTTAACCAGCCTGGGTAAAAACTACTCCCGCCTGTGGTCGGAGAATTTTGACGACCCGATGTTTGAGCAAAAGCTGGCGACCTGGCTGCGCGATGGTGCGGTCAGTCATGCCCTTAACTACCTGCACCCGGTGGCGGCGACCCATGCGGTGATGTCTACCCAGGCCGGACAGCAGGGACGGCAGGTGGGCGAGTATATTCTGCAGCACAAAGCCATCGTGGGCCTGTTCGACACCTTCTGCATGGGGATGATCAACGGGGTCTTCCCGCAGCAGGCGATGGTCAAGGTCGGGATGCCGGTTGAGTCGTTATCCCAGTCAGCCCTGCTGGTGGAGATGCAGAAAGTTTCGCCAGAGCTGCGCGAAGCCTGCCTGCGCTGGTATGAAGAGCGGGGGATGCAGTTCCAGTTTGGCCGCGACGGCGCGAGCGAACTGACTCGCGAGCAGGTGCTGGAGCAGTGCGCGATGATGATCGCCATGGCGCGGTTTGTGAAGCGCTTTGGCCTGTCGGCAGTGGGCGTGCAGTATCAGCAGGGGCTGAAAGACAGCTGCGCCGCGTCCGACTTTGCCGAGGGCGCAATCGGTAATGCAGAGCGCTTTCCTGTCCCGGACGAGCAGGGCGAAACCATCTGGCCCGACAAAGCCATCCCCTGTATTAACGAGGTGGATATGGGCACAGCGATCCCACAGACCATGCTGTGGCGGCTGCTGGAGGCATTCGGTCAACCCGCAGAAACCACCCTGCACGACATCCGCTGGGGCAGTGACTATCAGGGTACCTTCTACTGGGATCTGGAGATCTCCGGTGCCGTGCCGTTTGCCCACCTGAAAGGGGGAATTGCCGGGGCGACCGGATATCGTCAACCGGCCATGTTCTTCCCGGCGGGCGGTTCCACCATTGCCGGGCAGGGCAAAGCGGGGCGCTTTATCTGGGCGCGCGCCCACTATGAAGGCACCGACGTGGTGATGCACATCGGCACCGGTCATGCCGTTGAGCTGCCGTCGGCGGAGTTTGAGCGCCGTCGTCGCGCCACCAACGCCGAATGGCCACTGC
>NZ_JBOGBT010000091.1:0-3730 GCF_051656365.1 Silvania sp.
AATTTCCTGCCTTAATAATTGCCCGGCAGGCGCTGAACACGTGCTTCTCGCGGTGATCCATCACTTCGTTGGCGCGCGTTCTGGCCGGGTTGGCGTGCTCGACGACGTAATCCGGGAACAGGTAATACTTCAGGTAGGTATTCGGCAAGGTTGCCTCATCCAGCAGGCAGACATCTTTCATTTTGACAAAGGTGTCGTTCCAGCTCGCTTCCGTGGGCGGCACGTCCGAAGCCGGGACGTAGCCATACTTTTCGGTGTGCGCACGCAGCATTGGCATTAAATTATTGCCCGCCCGATCTTCAATGGCCGTCCACCAGCCGAAATGATTCAGGCCGTAATAGCGCGTCCGCAGCTGTTTGCGGCTTTGCAGGCCCGCGATTTGCGCAAAGCGGCTTTCAATGCCAATCGGCATATCGCAGATATTGAGGATTTTCGCCTTTGGACGCAGGCGCCGCGTGGCTTCGGCGACAATCGCCGCCGGATTGGAGTAGTTGAGCATCCACGCGTTCGGCGAATATTGCTCCATGTAATCCACCAGCTCCAGCACGCCGCCGATGGAGCGCATGCCGTAAGCTATACCGCCCGGGCCGCAGGTTTCCTGCCCTAATACGCCGTGGCGCAGGGGGATTTTTTCATCCTGTTCGCGCATCGGGTATTTGCCCACGCGAATGTGCGCCATTACAAAATCCACATCGGTGAAAGCCGCTTTCGGATCGGTGGTATAGCTGAATGCAATCTCCGGGGCCTGCTCTTTGAGCAGAATTTTGCAGGCCTCGGCAATCACTTCCTGACGCGCGCCATCGTTGTCGTAAAATTTCAGGGCACGCAGGGGAAAACGATCCCGGTTTTGCAGCAGCATCAATACGATGCCAGGGGTAAAGGTACTGCCGCCGCCGGCGATAACTACAGAGAATTTTTTCATGATATTGCCTCCGTCATGGGTGTTTTTTCAGTTGATAAGGATGCTTCCATCAGCGTTTCCAGCCGATCGCGCACCTGAGGTACATTCAGGCCGACAATCACCTGAACCGCATTGCCGCGGCGCACCACGCCGTGTGCGCCAAGGGCGGTAAATACGTCATCGCTTTGCATCCGCCCGGCATCCACCAGAGTGATGCGCAGGCGGGTCGCGCAGTTGTTGACCGTTGCGATATTGCCTGCCCCGCCCAGCGCCTGTAACAACCCAGCCGCCTGGCTGAGCTGTTCATCTACGTGGCCTGCGGCCTTTTGCCCTCGGGAAGCCTTGTAATCCGCTTTGGTGTAGAGCCTGACTTCACTCTCTTCGCGGCCCGGCGTTTTCAGGTTGAAGCGCAGAATCAGCTCGCGAAAGACGACAAAATAAATCGCCATAAAGAGCAGGCCGATGCCGATTTGGGTGAAAATCATGCCCGAGTGGTTGTGAAACATCGGGATCCAGTCCTGTGGCAACATCGTGTCAATCAGGCCGCCGCCCATGTTGCCCACCACGCCGGACAGATACATGGCGGTCGCCATCGAAGCCGCCAGCAGGGCGTGAATGACAAACAGCTGCGGGGAGATAAACAGGAAGGTAAACTCCAGCGGCTCCGTGACGCCAACCAGCACGGCGGTCAGCACTGCGGGAATTAATAGCCCGGCGATTTTTTTACGATTTTCCGGCGCCGCCGTGTAATACAGCGCTAGCGCGATCCCCGGCGCGCCAAAAATCTTCGAGTTGCCAAAAAGCCCAAACCCGCCTTCCGGGAACAGGGATTTTAAAGGGGTCGTGGTCTGGCTGAACTCCAGTAGATGGTTGGCCCAGTAAACCTGAATCCCCCCTTCAACCGCGGCGGGACCGAACATAAAGGGGCCGTAAACGAAGTGGTGCAGGCCCGTCGGGATCAATATGCGTTCAAGAAAGGTGTAAACCCAGACGCCAAGCGCGCCGGCAGTGCGCAGAAACGCCTGCAAGGATTCAATGCCCATCTGCACTTTTGGCCAGCCCAGCAGCGTGAGCCAGGCGCAGGGGATCATCACCAGAAACGCGACAATCACCACAAACGATGTTCCCTGAAAGACCCCAAGGACAATCGGCAGCGGCTTATCGTAAAAACGGTTGTGGATCGCCGTGACAATGCCTGAAATAGCAATCGCGCCGATAATACTGGTGTCTAACGTTTTGATGCCCGCAATTAAGCCCAGGCCGCTTCCCATGGTCGGCTCTTGGGTGAAATCGACGTTAAAAAATTCGCCCCAGGTGCTGCCCATGATGTTGATAAAATAATTCCACGCCAGAAAACTCACCAGCACGGCCAGACAGGCTCGCGCCTGCGCTTTATTCGCCAGGCCAATCGGCAGGCCAACGGCAAACACCAGCGCCATATTTCTGAACACGGTCCAGCCGCCGTCCTCAACTACCTTGATAATCTGGAAAAATAAGGAGTCGGGTTTTGTTAGTGCTTCCCCTACAAACATCGGGTTCTGTAATAATATGGCTATTCCTACCACAATACCTGCAAATGGAAAAAGTAATACGGGTGTAAACATTGCGCCACCAAAGCGCTGAATTTGACTCAGCATAGTTATTCCTCACCGGTTTACGCACACCAGATATAAAATCAACGACGATAACTTCTTTGCCACACAGTAATTCTCAGAGCTGACTCATTGTTTTGATAAAATAATAATTTGTGATAAGGCGCATGGTTTTATTTTTTATCACCTGTACAGTTTTGTGACCCGATATATACACGTACTGATCGATTAATTTTGCGTGCTTGAAAACGCTTCAATATTTCAATTGGTTATTGCACAGGGATGAGATGAGACTGACAACGGAAGAGATCTACGGATGATCTATAAAGCTATCGCTAATACCTTACGGATCCGCATCGGCACGGCAGATTACGCGATTGGCAGCTCGCTTCCCGGCGAGAATGCGCTGGCAAAAGAGTTTGGCGTGTCGAGAATGACTATCCGCAAAGCGATAGCGCTGCTGGTGGATTGGGGATTAATATTCAAAAAAAATGGTAGTGGAAGCTTTATCATTCATAAGAATGTCTATGCCGACACCAAAAACCTGCTCGGATTTTTTGATGCAATGAAAAAATTTTCCGGAAAAATAAAGAGTGAAGTTCTTCTCTTTCGGATACAGCCCGCGACCGAAACTATCGCCGCCAAACTACAGATTGACAAAAAAGACAGCGTTTCCTATTCCAGAAGAGTTCGCTTCGTCAATAGCATGCCGCTGATGGTTGAAGACAGCTATATGCCCGCCCGGCTATTCAAAAATATGTCTGTTGCCCATCTGGAAGGCTCAAAATTCCACTATATAGAAAAAGAGTGCCACATCCAGATTGGTGGGAATTATGAGTGCATGACACCCATTCTGGCGGACAAAACCATGGCCGAACTGCTTAATATTAAAGAGGGAACGCCGATCCTCTGCATTAGCTCACTGACCTACAGCCAGCAGCATGAGTTTATTAATTACGCCATCATGTACCGAAACAGCAGTGAATACCGGGAAGAGCATTACCTGCAAAGCAGCGAGCGCCCTCAGCATTACTGAAGGCGCAGGCCGGGCAAAACGATTAATGCAGTTCCGGCCAGTAATCTTTGTTGGCCGGGATAAAATCATCAAGAATTGCTTTTGCGACAGATGCACTCGGCACGGTTTTCGACAGCGTAATCGCCTGCCAGAGCTTCTGATACGAACGCTGTTCCCAGGCATCGACCACCAGTTTTTCCACCGCCACCTGCTGGCTCATTA
>NZ_JBOGBT010000092.1:0-71236 GCF_051656365.1 Silvania sp.
TTTTGACCATCGGCGAGCATCGCCTTAAAGCGTGTTGTCGCCCCATTTTCCAGCGTCTGTTTATGTTCCACGTTCAGCTCAACGTAGGTGTCTGCCTCATTGCCGAGACGCCCTACCGCGCCGCCCGTTTCACCTGCGGGTGTCAAATACGGGCCGCTTTTACTGCTGGATGCCGCGTCGTTCATTAACAGTCCTGAGCGAGCATAACCGTGAAATTCGAATCCGCTGGCCTGGTCTGATTTTTTCTCTAACGCTGCGGTGCGCTGTGCAACGTCCTGCGTGCGGGTTTGTGTTTGCAGCTGTTCGGCGACCAGCTGCTGCGTTTTTTGTTCTGCAGCGGTGGCGCGTTTTTCAGCAGCCGTTGCACGCCCTTCGGCCTCCTGCAGGCGTTGTTCAAGCGCGGCAAGACGCTGCTCGATACTGTTCATATCTGTCTGCGCATAGACAGAGGCACTTCCGGCCAGCATGCCAATCATTACGGCAAGTCTGCGTTTCTTATACATTTTGTCGCATCCCTAAAAGAGGTTATTGAAAGTTGCTAAATTGCTAAACCGGTTTAGTTCGCAGATACTAAACCGCTCAATTTTGCCAGGGCAACCTATTTTGCTAAACCGTTTTAGTAAATGTGACCCGGACGACAAATCAGACCCCGAGGCAGCGTCCGGAGTACCTGGTTAATCAAGATCGCGCCGATAAGGTAGTGCAGTCATCGCCCCTTTGGCGGTCGTCGCGAGTGCACCACAACGCTGCGCCATTGCGATGATGGCCGCAAAATCTGAGGCGCCACTCGCCAGGCCATACAGCATCCCGGCAACAAAGGCATCGCCCGCGCCGGTGGTATCCACACTCTTTACCACCGGTGCGCCGTAGGCAGTTAACTGCCCGTTTTGCCAGACAACAACGCCCTCTTTGCCTAATGTCACCAGCACCATTGGCAGCGCATAGTGATCCACTAAGTGCCTCAGACCTTGTTCGACAGCGTGGTGACCGGTGAGAAACGCTAGCTCCTCTCGCGACAGCTTGACCATGTCAGCTTTGCGTAGCCCCTGAGAGAGGCAATCCCGTAAAACAACGGCATCCTGCCAGAGATCGGCGCGGATATTGGGGTCGAAACTGACGGAACCACCCGCCTCTTTAACGGCATCCATTGCCTGAAAAGTGGTGGTTCGACTCGGTTCGGCGCTTAGCGCAATGGAGCAGGTGTGCAGCCACTCCCCCTGATGGAAAGCCGGTAAATCCTGCGGCTGCAGGAACAGGTCGGCACTGGGGCGGACCATAAAGGTGAACGCGCGTTCGCCGTCGGGTTGCAGCTCGACAACCACCGTCGAGGTGCGTTGCTGCGCATCGAAAGACAGAGACTGCACATCCACCTTCTCGTCGAGCAGCGTCTGGCGCATAAAGCGGCCAAAGGGATCGTCTCCTACCCGACCTATAAAGCCGCTCTCGCCGCCTAAACGCGCAACGCCGACCGCCACGTTGGCAGGTGCTCCGCCCGGGCATTGCAGTAAACGCCCTTTGCCATCAGGCAACAAATCGACAACGGCATCGCCCAGGACCCATATTTTGTTCATTTTTACCTCTAGCTAAATTAGTTAAACCGGTTTAGCTATTTAAGCACAACATCTGAAATCGGGGAATAGTGGCTGGACAGCGATGAGGACGCGTTATGGGGACGCGCCAGAAATGGCAGAGAAGTCTGTATCGTTACATGATCCCATGCTCGCTGCGCGCAGCGTGGCGTGTCGCGTGGCTCACCGTTCCCCGGTCAATAACCTTCCCCTGCAGCAGCACGTTATAAACCGGAGCCTGCGGGCGACTCAGTCGCATCTGCAGTAAATGCACCGCTTCAAAGCCCAGCTCCCGGCAGGGAACCGTGACGCCCGTTATCGGCTGCGTAGACTGATTCTGTAAATTCCACGCCACATCGGTGGTAATCATCGAGATGTCGCCCGGAACACTCAGCCCGTAACGCTGCAGGACGTTTATCACCCCCTCTGTCATCCCCACCCGGTTGGTGAAAATCACGTCGGGCCAGGCATCGCGATCGTGGCTGGAAAGCCATTCATCGAGTGACTGCTCGGCCTCTTCTGCCGTGAAGCCTTCGGTTACCAGTAAATCGCGCTGCGGTTCAAAAGGCACATGAAACAGACGATAAGCCTCTTTGATCCCCTCAAGACGCGTAACCAGCGTTTGCCGGCGTAGACAGGTGATCGTCAAAACACGGCGATGCCCGGTTTCAAAAATATGCCGCAGCGCGGTAAAACCAATCGCGTGGTGATCGGGCGAAACCGTGTCCAGCGCCATCTCGCGATCGACAGAATTGATTAACACGCAGGGTTTATTCAGCGTACTGGCGAGTTTCAGGATGGTAACGTCGTCAATGCCAATCAGAATCACCGCATCCGTCTCTTTATGTCCGGCTTTGCTCAGAAACAATTGCAGATCGGCACGTTGTTCTTCCAGTCCATGATAGCTAATACGGACGCTATGGGAGGCACAGGCTTCAGAAATACCCTTGGTCACTTCGAGGTAAAAAATATCTCCCCGTCCTTGAAAGGTTCTTTCCGGCGCAAACACCGCAATGCGGTTAATTAATAGCCGCCCGCTGACGATTGAATCGAGTACACCCAATTCCAGCGCCTGACGAACAATGGCCTCGCGGGCCTGATCGCTGACGTAAGATTTCCCACTTAACACCCGAGAAACGGTACTAATGGAATAACCGGTCAGGGACGCAATTTCCTTCATTTTAAGCCTGTCTGACATAATGTGACCTCATTCACATTCATTTTTTGCAAAAATTTGCAACGTAACCAGCTGATTTACAACTGTAAAAACAAACATCTCTGATTTTACGCGGAGTGCTGGGATTCTAATCATAAAATAATCTTGCCGCCGCGATGCACCCTCCATATTTTCAAGTCACCCCCTCTTTTATGGGCTTGAAATTTGAAAGTAAGGTGTGAGATGAAAAATGTACGCTTTGGCATTATTGGTGTAGGTAATATTGGAACCGTCCATGCGCGTTATCTTCTGTCGGGCATCGTAAAGGAAGCCACGCTGACGGCCGTTTGCGATAACGCGCCCGAAAAGCACCCGGCCATACGCCACCTGGTGGGTGAATCCATTCCCCTGTTTAGTGATGCGCAGGAGATGCTCCAGAGCGGGCTAATTGATGCGGTAATTGTCGCCACTCCCCATTACGATCACCCTCGCCTGTCTGTGCTGGCGATGCGTCATGGCATCCATACCCTGTGTGAAAAACCGGCGGGCGTATATACCGCTCAGGTCCGGGAGATGAACGTCTGCGCGCAGGAGTGCGAGGTGGTGTTCGGGATAATGTATAACCAGCGCCCCAACCCGCTGTACCGCAAGGTGAAAGATCTTATTGATAGCGGCGAACTGGGGGCCATTCGTCGCTCCAGCTGGATAATCACCAACTGGTATCGCTCCCAGAGCTACTACAACTCGGGCGGCTGGCGCGCCACCTGGAAAGGTGAAGGTGGCGGAGTGCTGCTCAATCAGGATCCGCATCAGCTCGATCTGTGGCAGTGGCTGGTCGGGATGCCGGTACGCCTGCGCGCGTTCTGCCAGTTTGGTAAGCATCGCGACATTGAAGTGGAAGACGAGGTCACCGCCTATGCGGAGTACGCCAACGGTGCCACCGGCGTGTTTATCACGACCGTAGCCGAAACGCCGGGCACCAACCGGCTGGAGATCATCGGCGATCGGGGCAAAGTGGTCGTCGAAGAGGGGAAACTGCGCTACTGGCGGCTGCGTGAGTCCGAAACGGCGTTTAATGCCCGCTGGCAGGATGGTTTTGGCGAGCCCGAATGCTGGGAGGTCACCCTCCCCGTAGCGCCGGAATGCAGCGAGCATCACGTCATTACCGCCAACTTCTGCGCCGCTATCCTGCGCGGTGAACCGCTGATTGCGCCAGGACAGGACGGTATTCACGGGCTGACGCTCTCCAATGCGATGCACCTTTCCAGCTGGACGGACGACTGGGTCGACTTGCCGCTCGATGAATCACTGTATTTATCCCTGCTGCAGCAACGTATTGCGACGTCAGCGGATAAAGCCGCTACCAGTCGTACCTTAGATGCGTCAGGCACCTGGTGACTCCCGGAGATCCAACGATGTTAACTATCGCGATTGTGGGAACAGGCAATATCTCGCATAACCATATTCAGGCTTACTTACAGTTTGGTCAGCGCTGCCGGATTGTTGCCCTGGTGGATATCTACCCGGAAAAGGCCCACGAGAAAAAAGCGCGCTACGGCCTGACCGATGCCCGCGTTTACGCCAGTCACCAGCAGATGCTGGCGAATGAACACGACATTGATATTGTCGATGTTTGTACTCCTCCATACGTGCACGCGGAGATCAGCATTGATGCCCTGCATGCCGGTTGTCATGTGTTATGCGAAAAGCCAATGTCAGCCTCGCTGGAAGAGTGCGATGCGATGATCGCCGCCCAGCAGGCGAGCGGAAAAACGCTGTCGATTATTGCGCAAAACCGCTTCACCGATGCCTTCTGGCGCTTGAAAGCGGCGCTGGACTCAGGGCTGGCGGGCAAGGTTTGCCATGCGCAGGTGGATTCCTTTTGGTGGCGGGGTCATAGCTACTACGACCTGTGGTGGCGCGGCACCTGGGAAAAAGAGGGCGGCGGCTGCACGCTTAACCACGCGGTACATCACATCGACGCTATCCAGTGGCTACTCGGATTCCCGAGTGAAGTGGTGGCGATGGTAAGCAACGTCGCGCACGACAACGCAGAAGTCGAAGATCTCAGCGCCGCTATTTTCAAATACGCCGACGGTGCCCTTACGCAACTCACCGCCTCAGTGGTGCATCATGGCGAAGATCAGAAAATCATTATTCAGGGCGACAAAGCGCGCATCTCCGCGCCGTGGCAGGCCTTTGCCAGCGTCAGCGCGGATAACGGCTTCCCACAGTCAACGAACGATACCCGGCGTGAAGCCGAGCTTAACGCCGTCTTTCAGCAGACGCCGACGCTCGAGTGGACGCTGCACGCCGGGCAAATCCACGACCTGCTGCAGAGCATTGACAACGCCCGCGCCCCGCTGGTCGACGGTGTGCAGGGCAAACGCGCCCTGGAGCTGATTACCGCCATTTATAAATCAGCCATAACCGGTGCTGTTGTTGCGCTGCCGATCCATCCTGACGATCCGTTTTACCGTACGGGCGGGACAAGCGCCCTCGCCCCCCGTTTTTATGAAAAATCCGCCAGCGTGGCGAACTTCAGCGAAGTGGGTGCCATCTCGCTGGGCAAAAATCTGGACCAGGGAATCTGAACATGAACAAACAAGACGGAATGAATTACGCCCCGGTGGGCAAACCCGAGCCGGTCGTTCAGGAGGGAGAATTCGTTTTTGCCGCCGTCGCGCTCGATCACGGCCATATCTACGGGATGTGTAACGGGCTGATTGAAGCGGGCGCAACGTTGAAATGGGTCTACGACCCGGATCCGGCAAAAGTTGATAACTTTAAGCGGCACTATCCGCAGGCCAGAATTGCCGATTCGCTGGAGACGATCCTCGCCGACGATACGGTGCGTCTGGTGGCAGGTGCGGCTATCCCATCCGAGCGCTGCGCGCTGGGGCTCAAATCGATGGCCGCCGGTAAGGACTATTTCACCGATAAAGCGCCACTCACCAGCCTTGAACAGCTGGCGGATGCCAAAGCGATGGTGGAAAAAACCGGTAAGAAATACGCAGTCTACTACAGCGAGCGCCTGCACGTTGAGAGCGCGGTCTTCGCCGGACAGCTGGTGCAGCAAGGGGCCATTGGCCAGGTGGTGCAGACGCTGGGCACCGGCCCGCACCGGGAGGGACAAGGCCGCCCGGCGTGGTTCTACGATCGTCGCTACTTTGGCGGGATCCTGTGCGATATCGGCAGCCATCAGATCGAGCAGTTCCTGTTTTATACCGGCAACAGCGAGGCCACCGTGGTAGCCAGCCAGGTACGCAACGTTAATCACCCACAATATCCGGCGTTTGAAGATTTTGGCGATGCGATGCTAAAAGGCGCAAACGGTGCCAGCGGCTATTTCCGCTGCGACTGGTTCACCCCTGACGGGCTGAGCAGCTGGGGAGATGGCCGTCTGACGCTGCTGGGCACCGAGGGCTACATTGAGATCCGCAAATACGTCGATATCACCCGTGGCGAACAGGATGTGGTCTATCTGGTTAATAAAGAGGGTGAATTCCGCTATCCGGTGGCCGGTCAGGTTGGGTTCCCCTACTTTGGTGCCCTGATCCTCGACTGCCTGCATCGTAGCGAAAACGCGATGACCCAGGCGCACGCCTTCAAAGCGGCAGAACTGTGCATCAAAGCGCAGATGCTGGCGAATGCGGCTGGCTAACGGGGGCCCATATGACAATCAATACCGCAATTATCGGGGCCGGAGCCATTCACGGCTGTCATGTGAACGCCCTGCGCCTGCTGCCCAATGTGACCCTGCGCGCCCTGGTGGACATCGACATTGCCAAAGGCCAGGCGCTGGCAGATAACTACCGGTGCCACCTTTATCAGGACTACCGGGAGATGCTGCGGGATGAGGCCATCGACGTAGTCCACATCTGCACTCCCCATTTTGAGCACAAGAACATGATCCTGGCAGCGCTGGCCGCCGGAAAGCACGTGTTCTGCGAAAAGCCGGTGGGCCTGAATGCCAGTGAACTTACCGATATTTGCCAGGCCGTCGAGCGGGCGCCGGGGATGCTGGGCGTGTGCTATCAAAACCGCTACAACCCCACCAGCCTGCGTATTCGTCAGGAGGTGGCCGACAGCGGGCTGGGCAAGATGCTCAGCATCCGGGCGGTACTGACCTGGTCCCGTTCTGGCGCGTACTACACGCAAAGCCCGTGGCGCGGGCGGCTGGCGACCGAGGGTGGCAGTCTGCTGATCAACCAGGCGATCCACACCCTCGATCTGATGCAGTGGTTTGCAGGAGGCGTCACGCGCCTGAAAGGCGTGGTGGATAGCGGCGAGCTGGCCGACGTGACCGAAGGCGAAGACAGTGCCATGGCCACCCTGCACTTCGCCAACGGCGCCCGCGGTCTGTTTTATGCCAGCAACTGCCACACCACGGACTCCCCGCTGTTGCTGGAGATCCACTGCGAACGTGGCACATTGCGGCTGAACGACAACCGGCTCTGGCGCATCACGGCGGACCAGCAAACCGAACTGGTCAGCGATGCCTCGCCCAACGGCAGCAGCAAAAGCTACTGGGGTCTGGGCCACCAGCAGGCAATCCACCATTTTTATCAGGCAGTGAGTACAGGCGCTAAATATGCCATCGATATTAATGAAGCCAGTAAGTCATTATCTATCATTGACGCTATTTATCATTCTTCCCAGACCAGACAATGGCTGAATATTATTCATTAAAGCACGTCTCTGTTACGACAACCGTTAAATAATCTATTTGACTATGGAATAGTCATTTTGGGGGTATTATGGTCAAGCCGACTGAGCGCCGGGTAAACTACGGCGTCGCACTGGGTTATGGTATTACCGATCTGTTTGGTGGCGGTGCCTTTGCCATTATTGGCACCTGGTTATTATTCTTTTACACCACCTATTGTGGTCTGACAATTCTGGAGGCCGGATCGATATTTGCTATTGCCCGCGTAATAGATGCATTACTCAGCCCTGTTATGGGTTATATTACCGATAATTTTGGCAATACCTGGTTAGGGAGAAAATTTGGTCGCCGTCGCTTCTTCTTATTACTCAGTTCGCCCTTAATGTTCCTGTATGCCCTGCTGTGGATAACAGATATGGGGTACTGGTATTATCTCGGCACGTACCTGTCTATCGAACTGCTGTCAGCAATGGTGCTGGTGCCGTGGGAGACGCTGGCGGCAGAGATGACTAATCGCTACGAAGAGCGCAGCCGCCTTTCGGGCGTGCGGATGATCTGCTCCCAGTTGGGTGGTTTCCTCGCCGTGTCGGTTCCCGGCGTTATTATGCAATTCACCGGCAAGGATAATTCCTTTACCTATACTCTGACGGGAATAATATTTTCCTGCGTGTTTTGCCTGGCCGTATTTATCACCTGGTACTGCACCTGGGAGGCCAAAGATGTTCCTCAGGAATCGGATTTCAAAGTCGACAGCCAACGCAGCGGCGGAATATTTAATCACCTGAAATACCTTATTCTGGATCTGTTATCTTCATTTCGCATCAGGGCATTTCGTTTACATATTATTATCTATATTTTCTCGTTTACCGCGATGGACGTATTTGGTTCTGTTTTTACCTATTACGTTGTTTATTGCCTGCAGGGCAACCCCGCGATGGTATCAGGTTGGTTAAGTATTGCCGCCTTTGCCTCGGTCCCAGGAACGTACGGTTTTATGTTGCTATTAAACCGTTTAAATATCACCCCTTCCGCGGCATTACGCCTCTCGTACGGCTGTATATTTTGCGTACTGGCGTTTCTGTTCACGGTCTACGTCACGCATATTCAGGTTCCCACCCTGCTGTTTTCTGCCGTGTTTATCCTGCTGGGTGCTGCGCGGTCTGGTCTGTATTACATCCCGTGGAATATCTACAGCTTTATTCCCGATATCGACGAGATGGTCACTCAGCAGCGCCGCGAGGGGATCTTTGCTGGGGTGATGGTGCTCACGCGTAAGAGCACGGTGGCGATTGCCATCATGATAATCGGGCTGGTGCTCGAAGAGGCTGGCTTTGTGAAAGGGAGCAGCGCGCAACCTGAACAGGCGATGCAGGCCATTATTGGGCTGATGATCTTTGCCACCGCTGTTCTGCTGGCCGTCAGTTTCTTTGCCACCTACAAATTCACCCTGACCCGGGAAACACACAAACTGCTGCTGAAAGAGATCGCCCGCCGCAAGCTCGGGGGTGACTATCGTGACTGCGATGACAACACCCGGGTGGTGATCAAGCAGCTGACCGGTTATGAATACGATCAGGTCTGGGGAGGTAACGCCACGGTCGAACGTGACATTGATCTCTCACCGATCAAATAGGCTGTCCACCCCATAAGGAATGCGGCGACATCATCGTCGCCGCATTGACGGCCTTACTTATCGATGCCAAAACCTTGTTTGACGATCGCCGGTAACACATCCGGGAAGTAAATGTGCTGGTAGTAACCGCTAACGCTGGCACTCCAGGTTTCCCCGTCGTTGCGACCGATAGCCTGCCAGTGATCGGTCATTTGCTGGTTATAGCGCGCAATCTTCGTTTCCAGCCCGGCAGTCTTGTAGGTCTCATCGTGACGGAACGTCTCCAGCGGCAGACGCGGTTTCGGATGGGACGGCACATCCACATGGCCAATCACCACTCCGGCAACCGGGAAGGTATGTTCCGGCAACTCGAGCAGATCAATCAGCGCCTCGGGATGCAGGCGGATCCCGCCAATCGGCACAATCCCCAGCCCTTCAGATCGCGCGGCGGCCATCACCGAGCCCAGCGCAATCCCCACATCCGTAGAGCCTGCAACGATGCTCTCAATGCTCTTGTGCGCCTGCTGCTCATTACCGGCAAGCGTCATCCCGAGCCGGGTTTTATGCATATCCAGCACGAAGGTGATAAAGACCGGTGCTTTGGCGATCCACGGCTGGCCGCCGGCAATCTGCGAAATCTTCGCCCGCATCTGCGCATCGCGCGTGACCACAACAGAAACCTGCTGGGAATGTACCGACGTCGGAGCCCGATACGCAGTGCTGATAATCCGTTCCAGCGTGGCGTCATCAACAGGTTGTTCGGTAAAGCTGCGCTCGCTTTTATGCTCGTTAAACAAATCAATAATGGTGTTCATATACTCTCCAGGGTCGAACGCAAAAGCCTAACAGCCTGCCGTACATTGTTATTTATCACTCTATGCGATCAGCGAAGGCGACCCCCCCCTTCGGAGCTGTCCGGGTTCTGGCCGGTGATCCGCCCAGGCAGAGACAGCAACCTGAGATAGAATTAAAGCACCCATAAAAAAGGTGTCGTCTTGTGAACACAATCACCGCTCAACTCCAGCAATGGCTCCGTCGCGGGCTTGCGACGACGCGCAAGGACATGTTCGCGATTCAGGTGATCGTTGCACTGCTGCTGTCGGTGCTGTGCTCCGATCTCCTGGGCCTG
This sequence comes from Silvania sp., assembly GCF_051656365.1. Classification (NCBI taxonomy): domain Bacteria; kingdom Pseudomonadati; phylum Pseudomonadota; class Gammaproteobacteria; order Enterobacterales; family Enterobacteriaceae; genus Silvania; species Silvania sp. Next base: position 10,135 of record NZ_JBOGBT010000092.1, read on the forward strand.
GATTACCCCGGCTGGGCAGCATTGAGCAGCTTTGCGGTCATGAACACCGCCATTAAGGCATCGGCGCTGCGGGCTTGTCACCGGATTGCCGGGACGTTGGTCGGCGGCGGTCTGGCTCTGCTGGCCGCTCCGTACCTCAGCCAGAACCCGGCTTTTCTGGTGGTGTTTTGTGCCGTTATCGGTGGGATCGCCGTCTGGCGGGCCGGGGTTTCCTCCTGGTCCTACTCCTGGGTGCTGGGCGGAGTAACGGCGATGATGGTGATGGCGGAGGCGCAGAAGACAAGCGATATTCGGCCGCTTTTCAGCTTCACATTTAGCCGTATCGAAGAAGTGGTGCTGGGTTGCGCGATCTGCGTGTTGGTCACGATCCTGTTTTATCCTTTGAACCGTGGCTCGCTGCATCCGCATCAAGCGGAAAACCAGCCTAAGCCGACCTCACGATTGCTGCTGCCCCTGCAGGCCGCTGTCGCCCTGCTGGTGGTGACCCCGATACTGCTTGTTTTCCAGATGACCGGTTTCTGGCAGGCGATGGTGTCAGTGCTGGCGCTGTTTGTACTGCCGCCCTCTGCACAGCCGGTCCAGGTACAGATTAATCAGCGCATGCAGCAGCGCTTTGCGGGCTGCCTGGCCGCGACGCTGCTAAGTTTGCTGCTGTTGCCGTTGCTGCACCACTCCGCTGTTTTTTACATCATCACGCTGATTGCTGGCGTGTGGCTGGGGTGTCACCTGCAACAGGGCAAACCGTCATTCAGCTATTTTGGCCGTCAGTTTACCGTGGCGTGGATTATTGTTTTTATCCAGGACACCTTATGGCTTACCGAACCGGTTCAGGCGGTGATGCGCTGCGCCAGCATCCTGATGGCGATTGCGATCATCGCCCTGGTGATGCTGGTGTTTCGATCGCTAAACATCCCGGCCTGAGGTTGCTGACTGCCAGTAAAGCGGCGAGCCAAACGCCTCGACATAATAATCAATCAGCGCCCTGACGTTCAGCGGCGGGTGCCGCGCGTGGGGATAAATCGCCGCAATATTCTGTGGTTCCGTCTTAATGCCGGTCTCCATCTCCGGCAGCAACGCCACCAGCTCGCCGCGCTGAAGCCTGTCACCGATCAGCCAGTCCGGGAACAGCACAATGCCCATCCCACCGAGGGCGGCTATCAGCAGCGTTTCCGCATTGTTCGACGTCATCAGCGGCGTGATGGGATAATGGACCCACTCCCCGCCCGGCGGGCGCAGCAGCCAGCGGTTCGGCCCGGACGATCCGCGATAGACCAGGCATTTGTGGCGACTGAGATCGTCCGGGCTATCAAGCCGACCCTGTTTACGCAGATACGCCGGTGAAGCCGCAAGATGGTAATACTGCTGACCAAAAATGCGCGCGTGGAAGGAGGAATCGGTCAGCGCACCAATGCGAAAAATTACGTCAGCGGCATCACGATGGGGATCGATGTAATCGTCGGTCAGCGTCAGCTCGATGTTAAGCCGGGGGTAACGATCCGTCAGTCCCGGCAGGCCTGGGGCAACGTGTCGCTGGCCGAAAAACACCGGGGCATTGATGCGGATCAGGCCAGACGGTTCCTGCGACCGCTCATCCAGCTCCCGGCGGGCATCCTCAAGCTGACCGGCCATCGCCCGGGCATAGGGGATAAAAAGATGCCCGCTTTCGGTCGGGATAACGGCCCGGGTATTGCGGTAGAAAAGCTGCTGTCCGAGCGCATCCTCTAGCTGGAGAATAACGCGAGACACCTGCGAGGCGGAGATCCCCTCCCGACGCGCCACCATGGAAAAATTCTGCGTTTCATACACGTTAATAAAGATGCGCAGCGCGCGAATGCTGATGTTTCCGGCGTCGTACATTGATGCAAATCCTGCACAGGTGTTTATCGCATTATGGCATTTTTCTCAACGCTGAACAGGGGTAGTCTTCTGCGCCTGAATAACGAGAGACGGTGTGCTATGCATTTTATATTGATTTTATTGGTTATCGCCGGGGGCATGGGACTGTCCGTCGAGGCTGGCCTGCTCGGTCCATTGGGCGGGCAAGTGGGTGACCTCTGGGCGACGTTCAGCGTGTTTGGCGTCGGTGCCGCGCTGACGTTTCTGCTGATGCTGTTTTTCAGCCCCCGCAACAGCCCGTCCTTTTTCTCACAGCCCTCATGGCAGCTGCTGGGCGGCGTGCTCGGCCCGATTTACGTCATTATTTTGACTGTCGCCACCCCTGCCATCGGCATCGCCATGACCATGATTGGCATCCTTGCGGGTCAGGTGAGTAAAAGTCTGATCATCGATCACTTTGGCCTGCTCGGGACGCCCCAGCGGAAAATTGACCACAAACGCATCATTGCCCTGATTTTCATCATTGCGGCGCTGGTGCTGGTTGCACAGGGGTAAGGTAACACGATGATAATTATTATGATTATGCTGGCGGTGATTGGCGGCGCAATGCTGAGCATTCAGGCCGCCATCAACGGACAGCTTGGCAGCAAAGTCGGCGTGTTTAAGAGTGCGTTTCTGACGTTTTCGGTCGGGGCACTGATTACCGCTCTGCTCATCGTCTTCTTTGAGCCACCCCACGCGGTCAGCCTGATGGATGTCCCTAAATGGCAGTTGCTGGGGGCGATGTTTGGCGTGCCCTATATCGTTATTATGGTGCTTGCCGTGCAGCGCATAGGGGCGGCCGTTGCCACGGTGGCGGTGATCTTCGGCCAGCTGACAATGAGCATGTTGATCGATAACTTTGGCTGGCTCGGTAATCCGGCCATCCCGTTTTCGCTGAGCCGGCTGGGCGCCGTCGTCTGCCTGGGGATTGCGCTGTGTTTTATCTACTTAAGCAGTAAACCCAGCGCGGCACCTCAAGCTGCGGTAAACAACTAACAGTGACAGGCCGGGGACTGATGCTCCGGCCTGTTTGGTTTAAGGCAACGGGTCTACTCTAAAAATTGGTAGGTAAATGAGAGTTGCAATCATTTGCAAATGAAACTACTTATCATTATCATTTTCTTTACGTAAGCAACTGTAAAGAAAATTATACTTATGACCTCTACGTTAAAAAATAAAACCCTCTGTGCGCTGGCCATTTCGCTGGCCTTCCACGCTGGCACCGTGCTGGCTAAAGACTTCTCCGAGACGGATTTCCACTCCCAGCCGCTGGGGCATAACGTGTATGAGCTGGCCTATGATAACGCCCAGAAATCACTGTATGCCGCCTCTGCGCCCTCTTTTGATAAAGACAAAACGGCCGGATTAGTCTTCCTGCTGGGGGCTGATTCGCTGCAGATTGATAAGAAAATCGCCACTCAGCGCCGCACGTTTGCCGTCGCGCTGGATGAAGCAAACCATATTCTCTATCTGGGCAATGCGCTGGAAGGCTCCGTTACCCTGCTCGATACCCGCACCAACAAAGAGATCAAAACCATTCAGCTGAGTGACGATTCGGATCCGAATAAAAAAGCCCACGTCCGCGAAGTGGTGCTGGATAAAAAACATCAGCGTCTGTATGTGTCCGGGATTGGCCGCAAGGATAAAGGCCTGCTGTGGGTGGTTGATACCCAGAAGCAGCAGCTTGCTGAAACCCTCGAAAAGCTCGAACCGGTTGGCTTTGCGGTCGATACCGCGGGCGATAAAGTCTACGTCGTCAACGGGAATGGCGAGCTGATCACCCTTGATGGCAAAAACGCAAAATTGCTGGCGCGCGTGAAGGTTGACCCTGCCGAGCCGAAGCATTACTTCCTGAATATTGCCCTGAACACCGCCAAAGGCGTGGGCTATATCGCTGACACCAACACCCGCGATGTGCTGGTGGTGCAGCTGGACTCCGGCAAACTCCTTCAGCGCATCCCGAGCCCGAATTCCGTGGCGGTGCTGTATAACGCCGCGCGTGAAGAGGTGTATGTCACGCACCGCAACGATCGTCAGATAAGCGTGATCGACGCGAACAGCAATACCCTGAAGCACACCATCAAAACCGCTGCAATGCCAAACAGCCTGGCGCTCTCCGCTGATGCCCGCACGCTTTATGCCAGCGTCAAGCAGGACGAAAAAGACAACAAGGCTGACTACGTTCTCAAGATTGATTTAACCAAACTTTAAGGGATTTTTTTGTGATAACTCAGACACGCATGGCCGTGGCGATTTCGCTCGCCCTGGCTAACCTCCCTGCGGCCGTTTTTGCTGCCGATACCGCACCGGTCAACGAAGATGAACTGGTGGTGACCGCCACCGGTTTTAGCCAGGAACGCCGCGAAGCGCCCGCGACCATCTCCGTGGTCAGCGAAAAGGAGCTCAATACTCGTTCCAATCAGAACGTGACCGAAGCGCTGCGCGAAATACCCGGCGTGCTGGTCGGCAACGGTCACGGCAGCCTGGCATCCGGTGATGTGCAGATGCGCGGTATGGACTCGTCTTATACCTCTTATATGGTCAACGGTATCAAGCAGGCGACCCGTGAATCTCGCCCATACGGACACCATATCGGCACCGAAGCGGCCTTTATGCCGCCCATGGCCGCGATTGAACGCGTCGAAGTGATCCGCGGGCCGATGTCCTCGCTGTACGGCTCGGACTCCATCGGGGGCGTGGTTAACGTCATCACCAAAAAAGCCTATAACCTGGAGAAATGGACCGGGGTACTGGAAGATAACTACTTCCTGCAGGAAAAAAGCGAATTCGGTAACACCAACCAGACCAATGCCTTCCTGATGGGCCCGATTATTCCGGGCAAGCTCGGGGTGAGCGTGGCTGCCGACTATCTGGATCGCCGTGATGATGACAGCGAGAAAGACGAACGTTTTGTTAAGCATCAGTCCGGCAACCTGGACGCGACCATCTCCATGTCCCCGACCGATACCCAGCTCTGGGATCTGAATGCCTCGAAGGGCAATCAGGAGAAAACGCACAACGATAAGCAGTGGTACTGGGGCTTCGATCGTGATGCAGCGTCACTGTCGCAGCACGCCTGGTATGGCGATGTGCTGGAAGTGAAAAACTTCATCAGCTACGAAAAAGCCAAAACTGAATATCGCGTACCCGGGATGGACTCGCAGTTTATTACCCAGAAGAACTACGAAGCCAACAGCGCAAACACCTTCACCCTCGGCGATCATAAGCTGACGCTGGGCGTGAACTTTACGCGTAACGAACTGGATGATGAATTCGGTATCAAGGACAAAGAAGCGCCGGGTGTAACGCCGGTCAGTGAAATCTCGCGTAACGGCTGGGCGGTATTTGCCGAAGATGCGTGGATGATTGTGCCTGACTTCACCCTGACCACCTCCGCGCGTCTGGATCACGACAGCTACTTTGGTTACCACGTCACGCCGAAGCTCTACGGCAACTGGACAATCGATGAAAGCTGGGCGCTGAAAGGCGGCGTCTCAGCCGGGTATAAAAAACCGGACTTGCGTCAGAACAACGCAGGCTTTACCAGCGTGTATGGCGCCTATCCGTATTCCGAAATCGGCATCGGTAATGACGACCTCAAACCGGAGCAAAGCGTCAACACCGAGGTGGGCGTGTACTGGCAGCAGGACGCGCTGGCGCTGGATGCCACGGTCTTCTACACCAAATTCAAAGACAAAATCAGCGATCACACCATCTGTACTGCCACAGATACCCAACAGTGTACGTACAACGGCTATGTTGCTGACACCGTCTCCCAGTACTACAACGTCAGCGATGCGGAAATCTACGGTCTGGAGCTGAACGGTGACTGGCAGGTGACTCCTTCCCTGAAGGCTAATGCCAACTACACCTACACCCACAGCGAACAGAAGAGCGGTCCGTATAAAGGCGATGCCCTGACCGACTTCCCGACCAGCATGGCGAACGTTTCTCTGACCTGGAACGCGATGAACGACCTGGAGCTGTGGACCAAATCCAGCTGGCGCAGCACCTCTCCGGACATCGGCAAATCCAGCGAAACCGATGCCTATGCACTGGTTGACGTGGGTGCGCGTTATCATCTGAACAAGAACACCACCCTGATGGGCGGCGTATACAACCTGTTCGATGCTAACCCGATCTACACCACTTCCTATAACCAGTCGTCGATGCTGGAAGGCCGCCGCTACAACTTCGGTGCCCGTATCGAGTTCTGATCCCTTTACCGGAGCCTACTGGCTCCGGTATCTTCGATCCCCAGGCTGGAATTACGGCAACCATGGAGGACCGAATATGACCGTTCGCACTACCCCCCCCTACACGCTTCATGAACTGCTGTGCATGCACGTTTTCCTTCAGGACGCGCTGATTCCGCGCGACGAAACATCCCGACAGATTGTCTGCTGGGCGGAACACCGCGTGATGGCCGGTGATGACTCTGAGCCGCTACTGATCCTCGCCTCGCTGGGCCTGCAGGCCAATCCCGAGTGCCATGAAGTGACCCACTGGCTGGAGCGCTATCTAGCCGAACAGCAGCAAGCCTGGCCCGATACGCGAATGGCCGCCCTGGTGTGGCTCAGGATCACCCTTGGCGATTTTCTGCAATGCACCGACAGTCCCGCAGCCGAACGCCGCATGGAGACGCTGGCCCTGCACGCATACTCATCCCCGGTTCCGTTTGTAGACGCCTGCGTCAGTCAACTGAGATCCTGTTACTGGGATCTGTTTGATGACTGGGGTGGCGAGCGAAACTGCCCGGCGACGGAGATGGGTACGGCGTCGTTTCTGGCGCTGTTGAGTGAAATTGTGATGCCCTGGCATCACAAATTATCCTGCCCGGACTGGCTGGCATGGCTGTCGGGTACCCCCGAGCGCATCACAATTTAAGTTCAGGGACGAGTGCATGTTTATTCTTCATACAGGCTTGCCATGCGCTGCCCGGCTGGCCATTGTCTACCGCGCTTGAGGTCCGATACTCCACCGTTCGGGTGTGCTGCTCCGGCACGACGTACTCAACGGTCGTCCAACGGGTATTGGCGGACTGTCCTTCAGCGGTCAGTTCAATAGTCTGGTTTTTCACCTCTTCCGCGCACTGGCTGGCGGCAGCCTCGACTTTGCGATATTTCTGCTCCTCGGGCGAGGTACCGTCGGTGGAGGCGCATTCGGCGAGGACCAGACAGGTGAGAGACAGGATACGCAGTTTTGGGATCATCATGCACTCCTTCCACAAGGGTTCTTCTGCTCAAGCGTAGTTCAGGTCCCGGCTTACGGCTTCGCATTTAGCTGAGTCGGCTGATATTTTGGAACAATGTCAGTCGTCAAGCCTACGAGGAAATCATCTACACTTGCAGAAAAGGCACAAACAGGAGTGGCACGCATGTCCGACTGGAACCCTTCGCTGTATCTGCAATACGGTGCTGAGCGCACCCGTCCCGCCGTGGAGTTACTCTCGCGCATTGCGCTGAATGACGTGACGGATGTGGTTGATCTCGGCTGTGGGCCGGGCAACAGCACCGCCTTGTTGCAGCAGCGCTGGCCATCAGCACGGATCACCGGGGTGGATCGTTCCCCCGCGATGCTGGCAGAGGCTAGAGCCGCGCTGCCGGGCTGCCGGTTTATCGAGGCGGATATTCGCCAGTTCCGGCCGGAACATGCCCTGAGCGTTATCTATGCCAACGCCTCGCTGCAGTGGATCGACGATCATTATGAGCTACTGCCGCAGCTGGTATCCCGGCTCAAGATAAATGGCGTGCTGGCGATCCAGATGCCCGATAATGCACTGGAGCCCACCCATGTGCTGATGCGTGAGGTGGCGTTTGAACAGGATTACCCGGATCGCACGCGCCCCTTGCTTCCTGGGGTGCATGCTTATTACGACATCCTGACCGAAGCCGGCTGCGACGTGGATATCTGGCGCACCACCTACTATCACCCGATGAGTTCGCATCAGGCGATTATCGACTGGGTCAGCGCCACCGGTTTACGTCCCTGGCTGCAGGATCTGAATGAAAGCGAACAGAAGCAGTATCTGCACCGCTACCATCAGCTGCTGCAGGAGCAGTATCCCCTGCAGGAAAATGGGCAGATCCTGCTGGCCTTTCCAAGACTGTTTATCGTAGCCCGACATGAACCCTGACGCTCAGAGCGCGATTTCCATATCAACACATTGCAGATCGGCACCGGCCAGCGGCGACGGGTACAGGCTTTCTCCCAGCGACACAAAACCCTGCCGGAGATAGAACGTTTCTGCATTGGGCGTGGCGGAGAGCGTCAGGCGCGTCATGCCGCGAGCGCGGGCCTCCTGCTTGATGGCGTGGATTATTTGCGTCGCCAGCCCTTTGCCGCCAAATGCGGGCAGGGTAAACACCGCCTCCACGCTGGCGTTCTGCAGGTCGAGAAAACCACTTGCCGCCAGTATCCCTTCGTCTTCGATCACAAAAAAAGGATTTCCGGCAATCATCTCCCGGGCCTTTTCCGGCATCACGTCCGGCGTCCAGCGCGCGATCACCTCCGGGGCATAGCACGTGTGACAGCCGTGACGGATCGCCTGGTTACGCAGATGCCATAACGCTTCTGCTTCATGCGGTTGTGCTTTTCTCAGGTGCATCGACGTTCTCCTCATTGCGCAATGTTGATGTCGACATTTAGCAATAAACAGGAGGATTATCAATCAATTCTGTCCCACTAGTGGGCAGCATCATCCGCAACAGAATGCCGTTCCGGCAGCATTTGCGTGCGTTACGTCAACTGATAATACTTGTCCGGCAGCTTGCGCGTCGGGATCACCGACTCATCATTCATCTGCAGCAGGTCGATTTCCATGGCATTGCAGATGGCATCCAGCGGCAGGTCATTGTTTTCGGTACCGAACGGCTCTTCCAGCTCTTCTGCCAGCGTATCCAGCGAGATAAAGGTGTAGGAGATCAGCACCGACACGAACGGTGTCATGTAATGCAAATCGCTGACCAGCGCAAACGGCAGCATAATGCAGAACAGATAGACGGTGCGATGCAGGATCAGCGTGTAGGCAAACGGCACCGGGGTGTTAGCAATCCGCTCGCACCCGGCCAGCACAATCGACATATCATTCAGACGAATATTCAGGCTGTGGAACAGAATATCCGACAGCTGACCTTCCCGACGTCTTACCGCCAACCATTCGCCCATGATAAGCAGGATGCGGTTGGCGGGCGAGCTGGAATCCATTGCCACGCGCAGGTGCTCCGCCGAGAGATACGCCGCAAGCTGGTCGGCCTGCGGCTGTCGGCGCAGGGTCATGCGCAGACAATGGGCGAACGCGATTTGCAAACGGACAAATTCGCCGAGAGCGGGATCGTCTGGCAGGGTATTTTTCACTTCCCGGAACAGAGATCGGGAGGCAATCATCAACTGCCCCCACAGCTGCCGGGCTTCGACATAGCGTGAGTAACAGGCGTTATTGCGAAAACCAAGGAAGATCGCGATGGCGACCCCAAGAATACTGAACGGCGCGACCGTCAGCCGAATGCCCAGCGAGGTATACCAGGGCAGCATGATGATCACGGCAATGGAGAGCAAAAAGTTAAGAAACAGCCGGGAAAAAATTTTGGACAACACAGAACCGTGCCAGACAAAAATCAGACGCAGCCAGTGCTGTTGAGGACGAACAATCATAGTCAGCTTCATCGGGAAAAAAGAGCGGTGACTATTAAACGTGATCGTCGTCACGGTTGCAAGTATGTTAAAAAGTTATGGCATTATTGCCAGACAGATACAGATCGCAGGGTGTTGCAGCAGCGGGTTTGAAGGAGAAGAACAAAGTATGTTGTAACTAACTACCTGTGTAAAAAACCGGGCAGTCGCCCGGCTACGCAGTTATCCGCCTCTCCCCTTACGAGAGAGGCGGACATCAAAGGCTTAGCACAGTGGTTTAACCGCTTCACGCATCCCTTTCTGCACGATAGCATCCAGATCCTGCGCCACCTGTTCAACCAGTCCACTGACCTGGGTCAGGTCCTGCTCCCAGTGTTCACTGACGCTCAGCACCGCCGTCACCAGCTCGCGGGTGGTGATTTGCTGGTCATGATGTTGGGTCCACAGCTGCTGGAAGCGCGTCAGCCAGTGCGCGTCGTCCTGCACCGGGTAGCTTTCGCCGTTACGCTCAGCACGATAGAAGGCAATCAGTGCCGCCAGAGCAAATGTCAGGCGCGCCGGAAGCTGTCCGGTTGCCTGCTGCCCTGCCAGAAGTTGCGGCAGAATGCGGGTGCGGTATTTGGTCATGCCGTTAAGCGCAATCGACAGCAGCTGGTGCTTGATGTACGGGTTGCGGAAACGACCGGTTACTGCGCTGGCAAACGATGCCAGCTCATCGCGCGGCAGGTCGAGCACCGGGATGATTTCCTGATGAATGGCTTTTTCGACAAACGCGCACACCTCTTCGTCGTTCATCGCTTCGCCCACGGTATCCAGCCCGGCCTGGAAGGCCACCGGCACCAGCGCGGTATGCGCGCCGTTGAGGATCGCGACTTTGCGCTCTTTGTACGGTTTGATGTCATCAACAATCAGTACGTTGAGCGACAGCTTGTCGAGACGCAGCTCGGCCGCCAGCGATTTTGGCCCCTGGATCACAAACAGATAGAAGTGTTCGGCAGTATCGAGGAATGCATCGTGATAGCCAAGCGAGGCTTCGAGTTCGGCCACTTCATCACGCGGATACCCGGTCACAATGCGGTCGACCAGCGTCGAGCAGAAGCTGTTAGCCTCGTTCAACCACTGGATAAAGGCCGCCGGCAGCGCCCACTCCCGGGCATAACGCAGGACCAGTTCGCGCAGAGCGTCGCCGTTGTAGTCGATTAACTCGCACGGCACGATCACCCAACCTTTATCGGCTGCGCCGTTGAAATGGGTGAAGCGCTCGAACAGCAGACGGGTCAGTTTGGCCGGATAGCTTACCGCTGGCGCATCCTCAAACGTATCCCCGGCGTGGTAACTGATGCCCGCCTCGGTGGTGTTCGAGAAGACAAAACGCATCTCCGGGTTGTGCGCCAGCTTCAGGAATTCATCGTACTGGTCGTAAACGCTGATTTCGCGGTTTACCGAACGGATCAAACGCGCATCGCTCACCGCTTCGCCCTGCTCGTTCAGGCCGCGAATGATGGTGGTATAGAGGCCGTCCTGAGTGCTGAGTGAAGGCGGGAAATCGCTTTTGATCGGGCGCACAATCGCGATACCGGCATTCAGGTCGGTATGTTCGTTTAGCAGGTCGATCTGCCAGTCGATGAATGCACGCAGGAAGTTGCCCTCACCAAACTGGATGATACGTTCAGGATAGAGAGCACCGGGGAAATCACGACGGTTCAGTGTGTTCACAATGGGGTCCTTGTAATGATTAGTCATACAGCCTGATAAGATTGGTACGATAACTTATCAAACTTTACGACCACAAAACCCTGTTTTGATCAAACCCAACCGCAATTGTGAATCATTTTAGAGAAATTTGTAGAACACTGAGGTTGCGGTCATCTCACCGTCTGGCATCAGGGCGTAGCGCGGGATCTCACCCACTTTTTGCCAGCCAGCCCGATGGTAGAAGGTCTCAGCGCCGCTGCCGGTGGCAGTGTCCAGCACCAGCACGCTTTTGCCCTGCTCGCGAGCGACCGTTTCCAGCGCCTGCATCAGCCGTCCGGCGGCCCCGCAGCGGCGGGCATTTTGGTGAACCAGTAACTTGGCGACGTCGGCCCGGTGGGGTTGGTTGGCGGGCTGGTCGGTGATCAGCTGGACGGTGCCGACGAGTTGCCCCCCGGCATCAAGGCACACCAGCACGGAACGCTCTTCGCGCCCGACGCTTTCTGCGACGCCGCGCCAAAAATCGCAAGCTTGCTCAAGGCTGTACGGCAGCATAAAGCTCACCGATGCGCCACCCAGCACACAGCTGTGCAGGATCTCGGCTAATTGCGGGAGATGCGCGAGAATGGCCTCACGCGAGAAAATCTGGATGGAGGGTGATGACGTCATTTTTTATCCTTTTAATCAATAACATCACCATGCACGTAACGCATTTTTAACGCAACAGCCTCTGACAGAGCTTTTTCTTATCTCACTCTTCGCTGATAACGCCCGTACCCCGCTGCTGCTTCATGGAGTACATCATCTCATCGGCCTTTTTCAGCCAGCTGTTCAGATCGTCGCGTTCATGATTAAACTCGCTGACGCCCCAGGCAAACGAGAGAGACCACGGGTATTCGGAATGCTCATTCCAGACTGCAGCCTGCTCGGTCAGAAATTGCATGGCGATCCACGCCCCTTTCTCGTCGCTATTGGCGAACAGGATTGCAAACTCGTCCCCGCCGTAGCGCGCCAGTACATCGGCTTCGCGGAAGGTGGATCGCAGCAGGCCAGCAACCGCCTTCAGCGCGGTATCACCATCCGCGCGACCATAACGCGCGTTAATCTGTTTAAAGCGGTCAAGATCCAGCCAGGCCAGGGTCAGGGGTTCAGCACGGCGACGGGCCGCGTTGATGCCGTAGGTCGCCAGATGATGAAAGCCGCGTCGGTTATACAAGCCGGTCAGCTCATCGGTTATGGTGGTACAGGTAGCCGCGAACTCAACCTCTGCCAGCGCGGCCAGGTCGGCCAGCGCGGCAAGGTCATCAGAAGAAAACTGACGCGGCAGATGATCGATAATGCACAACGTGCCCACCGCCGTGCCGTCGGGCAGATGCAGCGGATAGCCCGCATAAAAACGCACCGGGTAGATATCCGTGACCAGCGGGTTATCCGCAAAGCGGGTGTCGTCTAAGGAGTCTGCCACCACCAGCGGCGCATTGGCCAGCAGCGTATGGGCGCAAAATGAGAGGTTTCGCGGCAGGTTGTCGGCGCTCACCCCATCGGCCGATTTCACCACCACCACATGGTCATCAATCAGGTTGACCATCGCCACCGGGACGTTAAACAGGCGCTTTGCCAGTCGGGTCAGGCGATCGTAAGTTACGTGCTTATTCGCCTCCAGAAGACCGGATTCGCGCAACGCAGCGAGACGCACTGTTTCGTTAGTGGGCAGTGAGGGTGATTTCATACAAACTCCAGGGCCGACTTTTTTTTTAAAAGTTTAGTGCATACTGACGTCAGTTAGTGGGCAAATATGCGGTTTTTCCCTTCGCGTTTTGCCTGATAAAGAGCATTATCCGCAGCCTGTAACCAGTCGGTAACATCGTCCATCTCCCGGGTGGCACTGGCAATGCCGATACTCATCGTACATTGCACGGCTTCTTCGGCCACATCCTCAATCACCGCGGCGGCATCCATAATCCGGGTGGCCACCACTCGCGCCTCTTCAAGCGAGGTATCAGGCAGCAATATCACAAATTCATCCCCGCCTAACCGCGCCGGGGTATCCGTCTGGCGGGTGGCGATATGCAAGATTTGTGACACTGTCACCAAGAGCATATCCCCGACCTTATGGCCGAAACGGTCGTTAACCTCTTTGAAATTGTCGATATCAATGAACATCAGCGCCGATTCACGATGGCTCTGGCGCAGGTTGTGCAGTTCATTATCAATGCGCTTCTCCAGTAGCCGTCGGTTGGCGATATCCAGCAGCGGATCCATCATCGCAATGCGCTCCAGCTCGCGCGACTTAAAGCGCAGCCGCATGGCAATACTGTTTGTCAGCACGCTCAGCGCCACCGTATAGATACCGATCAGCGGCAGCGTGGCGTACAGGGTGCGTTGGGAGACCCACGGCACCAGCGCCATCCCCTGCGTCAGCCAGCTCGCCAGAAAGACAACCAGCATCACGGCGGCCGCTTTTTTCATCAACGGATACCCCCCGGCCGCCAGTCGGTCGGCCAGCAGGATGGTGGCAATGGTGATGGAAGGCAGTGGATTGGCCGCCATCATGGCGATCCAGAACCCACCCGCACCGGCATCCAGCACCAGATTCTGATGCTCAGTGGTCAAGGGAGTGGCAGAGCGACGCGACCGCAGCAGGGCCACGGTGGGCCAGACAAAGGCGTTCAGGCCCAGCAGACCAATAAGCCACGCTGAACGTTGCTGCTCAAGCAGCACAGAAAGAATAGGTAAAAAGCAGAGGAATGTTCCGAGGATCCGCATCAGATACATGCGTTTGACAAACCGACTACCTGGTACGCGAGGGGCTTTACTGAGTCTGTCAGTTCCGTTCATCACACGATTATTCCGATACATTCAGACTATTATATTATTGACGTTGAAAATGCGTATCAAGCCATTTATTAGATTTGTGAATATATCCCAGAGTGCATTCTACCAGCGATGCAAACGATTACAGTTGTTCTGTCGGGGAGGACGCGCGCGCTTTAGTGGGAACCTCTGTAATTTGCGCACTGGTGCGATTTCGACCTGCTTTTTTCGAACGATAAAGATAATCGTCTGCTTCGGTCATCAGCCGATTAAAAACGTCAATTAAGGTCGACGTGCCGTATTGCCCACTGCCCAGACCGATACTGACGGTCAAAAACAGCGTCTTACCGCGCCAGTTGAACGGATATTGTTCAACTGAGGTGCGAATACGCTCCGCCAGGGCATAGCCCTGCTGGGTTGAGACGCTGTTGACCACGACTGCAAACTCCTCTCCACCCATGCGCGCCACCAGCCCGTCGGCACCAACCGTCTCCTGCACTTTTTGCGCAAAAGCAGCCAGCATGTTATCTCCGCACTCGTGACCGTAGTTGTCGTTGATGCTCTTGAAATAGTCGATGTCCAGCAGCATCACCGTCAGGTGACGATTCTTACGCAGGCCCTCTTCGCGCTTCAGCGCTTCATACAGCCCGGAACGGGAGTACACGTGGGTCAGAAAATCGAAGTCGGCGCGCAGGGAAACCTGGCGAATTAGCGAGTTGATCGCCGCCACGCTGACCGAGACCATCACCGGACAGATCGCCATGGTGGCGATCCCCAGACGCGCAGAGAACATCATTGGCGTGGTCAGGGCCGTTGTCGCCGCAATATCAATAATCGAATTGGCGACCAGGGTGATCTCCAGCGCCCCGGTCACAAAGGTCAGCAGGCAGGTCGCGGGCAGCGAATAGCGCACCGCACACCAGATCAGCGCCGGTAACGGGAACGCCAGCGCACCGGCGCCGCCAATCACCACCGATGCCGCCACCGAGACCATCAGCGCCACCACCGGCATCAGGTGCTCAATGCGCAGGCTGCGTTCAAAGCGGGGATAGTTGATGGTCAGCAGACACGGCACGATCAGCACGCCGGTCGAGAACTGCTCGCTAAACCAGTCGGCAAACAGCGGCCAGAAGGTCTGACGGTTGATGCCCACCGAACCCAGCGCGCCAACCAGGGCGCACAGCAGCGCCGCCAGCAGGCAGTAGTTGAACAGTCGCAGGGCATTGACCGGATCCGGGGTCTCTTTTTTAAGGCGATTGTCACGCGTCACCAGCAGGGCAACGGTGATGATAAAGACCATATTAGAGAGGTTAATCACCAGCGAGACGGCACCCCAGTTGGTGGTGATCGCGTCATACACCAGCATCGCAATATAGGAAATCGCATAGTAGTGCAGGCGGTTAAGGTACGCGTAGCGCGCAAACACCCCCGCCATCACCCCGTTCAGCGGCCAGAACAGAGAGAGCTCCTCGACCAGGCGTAACTCCGCGCCGATGAAATAGAACAGCGTAGTCAGCACAACGATCCCAACCACATTGCGCAATGGGTTGTGCTCGCTGAAAAGCGTGAACGTCCTGGCCTGAGAAGGAGACATGCAATATCAATCCATACAAGTTTAAAGCGATTAATTAACAACCGGCGGGAGAAAGGTTAAGCGCTTACATCCCTATATACCATAGACCGGACAACGCAATAGCCCAAACGGACTACCTGAATAAGGGGGTTGCATTGTCATTATTTATTAATACACCGAGCGTCCCAGCCGTTGGGAAAGTTGTTCCAGCACCGCGATCCCCGCCAGCGAATTGCCGGTGGCGTCCAGCTCCGGGCTCCAGACGGCAATCGCCATCTCGTGCGGCACAATGGCGACGATCCCGCCGCCCACCCCCGATTTCGCCGGCAGCCCTACCCGCCAGGCGAACTCACCCGCGTTCTGATACATCCCGCTGGTGGCCATCAGGGCATTAATCTGGCGGGCCTGCAGCGGTGTCACCACCGCCGTTGACAGATGCGGGGCTCTGCCCTGATCGGCCAAAAACAGGAACGTCGACGCCAGTTCAACGCAGTTCATCCTGAGGGCACAGTAGTGAAAGTAGTTTTGCAGAACCGTGGAGACATCGTTATGAAAATTGCCGAAGGATTTCATCAGCCAGGCGATGGCCGCATTGCGCGCTGAGTGTTCAAACTCAGACCGGGCGACGGTGGCATCGTAGGCAATATCCGCGACGCCACACAGCTGACGAACAATTTCCAGCATCCGCTGACGAGGCGCGCTGAGGCGGCTTTGCAGCATATCGCACACCACCAGCGCCCCGGCGTTGATAAACGGGTTGCGCGGCTTGCCCTGCTCGATCTCCAGCTGCAGCAGGGAGTTAAACGGCTGGCCGGAGGGATCTTTACCCACCCGCTGCCAGATTTCGTCTTCATCATACTGCCGCATGGCGGCCACCAGGCTCAGTACCTTGGAGATTGACTGAATGGAAAAACGCTCGGTGGCATCCCCGGCCTGAAAGCGCTGTCCATCCACCGTACAGATAGCAATACCGAGTTTATTGCCGTCGACCGAGGCCAGCGCCGGGATGTAATCGGCCACCTTTCCCTGCCCCAGTAGCGGGCGCACCTGCTCCAGGATTGATTCCAGCATGTGGTTGTTGATGTTCGCAGCCATACATTGCTCCTTGCTCACCGGCCAAAAACGGCCTGCGAGTATAACAGAGGCGAATGGATGACGTCAGGTCGGGAGCTGGAAACGCGCCACCGCCCGTAACAGCAGACCGGATTGGTTATGCAGCCGCTGAGAGGCCTCTGACGCAGTATTGACCAGCGTATCCGTCTGGCGGGCGACCTGATTCAGGGCCTGCAGCTGGCAGGTCATCTGGTGAATACTCTCGCCCTGGCTGAGGGTGGCGATGGAGATATCGTTCAGTAAACTGCACAGATTGCCCACCAGCGCGATCACCTGCTGGAGGTTATCCTCCAGCCGGGTCACCGCTTTCGAGCCATCCTCGACGCCCTGCAACGAATGGTTTATCAGCTGCTGAATGGTTTGCGTCGAATGGCTGCTCTTGCGCGCCAGCAGGCCGACCTCCTTCGCCACTACCGCAAAGCCGCGTCCCTGGTTGCCCGCATGCGCAGCTTCTATCGCCGCATTCAGCGCCAGGATGTTGGTTTGAAACGCCACGTTATCGATAATCGCCACAATGCCCTGCATCTCTGCAGAACGCTCAACAATAGCCGCCATCGAGGCGTTGACCGTCTCCATCATCCGGTCGCCCCCTGCCGCCATGACCCGCGCCTCATCCGCCCGGGAGCTCGCCAGTTTTGCATAGCCGGTATTGCCCTCCACATGGGTCTCCAGCGCCGCGATGTGTGCGGTGACCGCTTTAAGCTCCTGCGCCTGGCGGGCGGACTGGTGATACAGATCCTGATTGCCCTGCGCCAGCGAACCGATATTGGTCACCATCGAGGTGGTGGCCTCACTGACCTGCATCACCAGCTGTGCCAGCCCCGCCTGCAGGGTATCAACGCTGTCGCCGAGCTGAGCCATCTCGCGGTTAAAGCGCTTCACCGTCGGCGGCGGCGCCGATAAATCCCCCGCCGCCAGCAGGTTGATATGGGCAATCAACCGACGCAGAGGAACGATCACCCAGCGCGACATGCCAAACCACACTGCAATGGCGATCGCCAGCAGCAGCACTGGCGCCAGCAGGAACAGCGACTGCAGGTTCGACAAGCTGGCGGTCAGAAGCTGCCGTCCCTGCGCCGCGCGTTGTTCGCTGGCCTGCTGATGGCGGGCATAGTTGTCGTTAAAATCCGCCTGAAAAGCCTGAGCAGGCACCGCAAAAAAGGCGTCGATGGACTGGCTCTTCACCAGCCCGTCGGCCTGCTCCTGGATGGCCCCGAAGAACAACTGGTAGCTATTGACCAGCGCCTCGTCCTGGATTGGCTTCATCGCCAGCCACGCCTGCCAGGCCTGCTGCGAATCACGCAATGCCTGCTGGGCTTCATCCATCAGACTATGCCAGCTCCCGTCCGAACCGGTCTCTTTATCCTGCATAAAATAGACTCCCGCCCGGTTCAGCAGGTCGCTCGCCGCCAGCAGCGAAATCCGCGCCTGATCGACCTTTGCCTGCTGCAGATGGGTTAGCTGATTACGTTGTTCATTGCGCTGAGCATCACTCAGCGAGACGGAAAGCAGGACCGAAGAGGAAATTTGCAGAGCCGAAAAAAGCCCGATGATGCAGAAAATCCCCACCAGCAAACCAAACTGCCGGGGAGCAAGACGCCGAATAATTTGCGTTAGGTTCATAATTGTTTTCATTAACAAAGCCTTAGACGCGAGCGAGTCTACGCAGTGAAAATGACAGAACTATTTCAGGGAGATGACAGTGCCCGGGAATTGCCGTGCGGCGCTGCGCCGCACGGCAGAAATGCGAGCACCCAATCAGATCCGATCTTTCCACACCGTCTGCACATTGCAGAACTCACGCAGGCCAAAGTGGGATAGCTCCCGGCCAAAGCCGCTTTTCTTCACCCCGCCAAACGCCACGCGGGCATCGCTGGCGCTGTAGCCGTTGATAAACACCCCGCCGCACTCCAGATTTCGTGCAAAATGCTCAGCCGTGGCGTCGCAGGCGGTAAAGACGGTAGCCGACAAGCCAAAATCGCTGTCGTTAGCCAGCGCCAGCGCATGATCGGCATCAGTGGCAAGGGTAATCGCCGCCACTGGGCCAAACAGCTCCTGGCGAAACGCGGTCATCGCAGGCGTCACGTTACTCAATACCGTGGCCGGATAGTAGTTCCCTGCCCCGGCTACCTTCTCGCCGCCCAACAGCAGGGTTGCACCTTCGGCAAGGGTGGCTTGTACCTGCTGATGCAGCTCGTCACGCAGATCGTAGCGCGCCATCGGCCCAAGGTTGTTTTCTTCATTGTCAGGCGCACCCATTTTCAGGGCAGCGGTCGCGGCCACAAAGCGACGGCTGAATTCCTCGGCAATTCCCGCTTCGACGATAAAGCGCTTCGCCGCCGCGCAGACCTGCCCGGTGTTTTGATAGCGTCCGGTCACGGCCGCTTTCACCGCCAGATCCAGATCGGCATCGTTCAGCACGATAAAGGGATCGGAGCCGCCCAGCTCGAGAACGCATTTTTTCAGCGCCGCCCCCGCCTGGGCCCCAATCGCCGCCCCGGCACGCAGGCTGCCGGTGACGGTCACTGCCGCAATGCGCGGATCGGCAATCATCTGGCTGACCCCGTCATTGGTGGCGTTCAGCTGACCAAACACTCCCTGCGGGAAACCGGCCTCGGCAAAAATCTGCTCAATCAGCGCGGCTGCACCCAGCACGTTCGGGGCGTGCTTCAGCAGATAGCTGTTACCGGCCAGAACGATCGGCACAGCGCCGCGCAGCACCTGCCACAGCGGGAAGTTCCACGGCATCACCGCCAACACCGGGCCAAGCGGACGATACGCAATCACCGCGTCCGCCACCTGGGTCGCCTCGGTCTGTAGCATTAATGGGCCATGAACGGCATACCAGTCGCACAGGCTGGCCGATTTCGCCACCTCACCACGCGCCTGGGCAATGGGCTTGCCCATCTCGCGGGTGATGGTCTGCGCCATCTCTTCACCACGGTTGCGCAGTGCAGCGCCCAGATCGCGAAGCTTTTGCGCGCGAGCCTCTACCGGCTGGGTGCGCCACTGGCGAAAACCGGCGTCGGCCTGCGCCAGCGCCCGATCAACGTCGTTTTCAGTGGCCCACGGCCATGCGGTCAGGGTTTCGCCCGTCGCCGGATTAACAGACAAGGCATGAGTCGCAGAGGAAATAGTCATAATGTGCTCCGTGTAATAACAGTTGATTCAGTGTGGCCTACTCTGCTATTTCTTAAAAATGAATAATAATAACCACCTTATTCACGAAACGAGAATGATATGGATCTGACCCAGCTGGAGATGTTTAACGCTGTCGCCCAGACCGGCAGCATCACCCAGGCCGCGCAGAAGGTGCATCGCGTACCATCCAACCTGACCACCCGCATCAAACAGCTGGAGGCCGATCTCGGCGTGGAACTGTTCATCCGCGAGAATCAGCGACTGCGCCTCTCTCCGGCGGGGCATAATTTTTTGCGCTACAGCCGGCAAATTCTGGCCCTGGTGGATGAAGCACGGATGGTGGTCGCAGGCGATGAGCCGCAGGGGTTGTTTGCTCTGGGCGCGCTGGAAAGCACCGCGGCGGTGCGCATTCCGGCCTCGCTGGCGGCGTTTAATCAGCGCTACCCGCGCATTCAGTTTGCCCTCTCTACCGGGCCGTCCGGGACGATGATCGACGGCGTGCTGGAGGGAACACTGAGCGCGGCCTTTGTCGACGGGCCGTTAACCCATCCGGAGCTGGAAGGGATGCCGGTGTATCGGGAAGAGATGATGCTGGTCGCTGCCGCTGGTCACCCGCCGGTGCAGCGGCCGACCGAGGTCAGCGGGCGTGATATTTATGCCTTTCGCGCCAACTGCTCCTATCGCCGCCATTTCGAAAGCTGGTTTCATGCGGATCGCGCCACGCCGGGGCGCATCCACGAGATGGAGTCCTATCACGGGATGCTGGCCTGCGTGATTGCGGGGGCCGGGATTGCGCTGATGCCGCGCTCAATGCTGGAAAGCATGCCCGGTCATCATCAGGTGGAGGCCTGGCCGCTGGCCGAAAACTGGCGCTGGCTCACCACCTGGCTGGTGTGGCGTCGCGGAGCGATGACCCGGCAGCTGGAGGCGTTTATAGCCCTGCTAAACGAAGATCAGCCACCAGCAGTTTCTCCATAAACAGGCTGAGAGGATCTTCCACGTAGGGGGCAAACGCCGCGCGCAGCTGATACCCGCAGCGCTCATACAGCCGCACCGCCGCATGCTGCTCGATCCCGGTTTCCAGCCTCAGGGTATGGCAGCTGCGGCTCAGGGCTTCGTCCTCCAGCGCTGCCAATAGTTTTTCGCCTAACTGCTGACCGCGGTGCGCCGGATCGATATAGACCCGCTTCATCTCGCCGCTGCCATCACTATTCAGGACCACCGCCCCGCAGCCCACGGCGTTGAGCTGCCTGTCGCGGATCACCATCATGATGAGCGTTTGGGCAGGCAGTTGGGTGAAATCCAGCAGATGATTACTTTCGGCCGGGTAGAGAGCGCTCTGGTAGCTGTCGAGTGCTGCAATCAGGGCAACGATATCCGGATGCGCGGGCGATACAGAGGAAATGGAATACATGGCAAGCTCCTTCGTCGTTTTTCTCCACCATAGCGCCAGCCGATTCACCGACAGGCATATTTTTAACTTATAGCTGCCGCCAGCCATTGCGCCGCCTTCTCCTGCGGCGTAAGTTTGGCGCAGATACGGTTAAAACCTCAGGAAAAACAATGAACACCAAAGCCCGCAAAGTGATGATTATCGGTGCCGGAAACGTCGGCGCTTCAGCCGCCTATGCCCTGCTGAACCAGAATATCTGCGAGGAGCTGCTGCTGGTGGATATTAACCAGGCGCGCAGCGAAGGCCACGCCCGGGATCTGTCGGATGCCGCAGCCTATATGCCCGGTATGATGACCATCACCACCCGCGAAGCGAGCGACTGCGCGGATGTGGATATCGCAGTGATCACCGTCTCCGGCGGCGCGCTCAAACCCGGCCAGACCCGGCTGGATGAGCTGGCCTCCACGGCAAAAATCGTCAAAAACATTGTGCCGCAGATGATGGCAGGCGGGTTTAACGGCATTTTCCTGATCGCCACCAACCCCTGCGACATCATCACCTGGCAGGTGTGGCAGCTCTCCGGCCTGCCGCGCAGCCAGGTTATTGGTACTGGCGTCTGGCTCGATACCACCCGCCTGCGGCGTACCCTCGCGCAGGCGCTGGATATCGGTGCCCAGAGCATCGACGCCTTTATTCTTGGCGAGCACGGCGATACCCAGTTCCCGGTGTGGTCCCATTCGGCGGTGTACGGTTCACCCATTGCCGACGTGTATCAACGCCATACCGGAAAAACGCTGGATGTTGACGCCCTCGCCGAGAGCGTGCGCAAGCAGGGCTTCGAAATTTACGCCCGCAAAGGCTGCACGGAATACGGGATCGCCGGGACCATCGCCGAGATCTGCCGCAATATCTTCACCGGCAGCCACCGGGCGCTGGCGATCTCCTGCATTCTGGAGGGAGAGTACGGGGTTGATGGGATTGCGATCGGGGTGCCTGCGGTGCTGGCCCAGGGCGGGGTCCAGCAGATTATTGAGCTAAAACTGGCGGAGGATGAACAGCAAAAATTCCGCCAGTCGGCAGAGGTGATCAGAAATAATATCGCCCTGCTGCCCTGAGTCGTTACGGGGCCAGCGTCAGGCTGGCGTCGAGCTGGCTTAAGGTCTGCTGGACACTTTCGTCCAGACGGCGGTCGGTGACAATATCGGTCAGGGTGTTGAGATGGGCCACGTTAAACAGCGACCAGGCGCCGTATTTTGAGCTGTCGGCCAGCAGTACGCGGCGTCGGGCGTTGGCAATCAGATCGCGCTTCAAGGCTGCTTTTTCTTCCGTTGGCGATGTTATGCCGCGTTCCAGATCCCAGCCGTTACAGCTGACAAAGGCGATATCCGGCCAGACGTTCTGCAGCAGACGGCGACCATGGTCGCCAATGCAGGACTGGCTTGAGTCGTCGATGCGCCCGCCAATAATCGTCACTTCAATTTGCTTAAACTCGGACAAAAACAGGGCGATATGCAGATCGCTGGTGATCACGCGCAGCGGCAGATGGGTGAGCTGGCGCGCGAGTTCAATCATCGTCGTTCCCGCATCCAGCACCACCGAATCCCCGGCTTTGACAAAACGGGCTGCCGCGCAGGCGATGTCGTGTTTTTCCATCAGGCTGCGCTGCATCTTTTCACTGGTGGTGGGCTGGGAAGGGATAAACCGGTTCAGGGTCACACCGCCGTGGGTGCGGCTGATGACGCCTTCCTGATCGAGCTTAATCAGATCCCGGCGAATGGTCGCCGGGGAGGCATCGGTAGCCGCGACCAGCTGATCTACCGTCACCAGATTGTGCCCTTTCAGGTAGTCCATGATCTGTTCTAACCGGCTATATCCCTTCATATTATTCCCGTGTGATTTGCATCGCTAACTGGATAGAGACCGTCATGCTCTCAGACTTCGCTTTACCTGTCCACGCAATGTCGAATGCGGTGCCGTGGTCAGCAGAGGTGCGGATAAACGGCAGCCCGGCGGTGATGTTCACCCCGTCGTAAAAACCAAGTAATTTTAACGGGATATGCCCCTGATCGTGATACATCGCCACCACCATATCGTACATCCCTTCGTGGCACTGCATAAACACCGTATCCGGCGGGCACGGCCCTGTTACATTCAATCCCTCGGCTTTCATCGCCTGTACCGCCGGGCCAACAATCTTAATCTCTTCATCACCAAACAGACCGTTCTCCCCGGCGTGCGGGTTGACCCCGGCCACCGCGATACGCGGATTTTTGTACCCGACGCGTCGCAGGAAGGTATCCGCAATACCAATCACGGTTTTGACCCGATCCTGGTTCAGGGTGTCGAGGAATTTGCGCAGCGCAATATGGGTGGTGATGTGAATAACCTTCAGCTGATCGGTATACAGCACCATCGCGTAATCTTTGCTGTCAGTGAGGTGTGCGAGCAGCTCGGTGTGCCCCGGATAGTGATGCCCCGCCAGATGCAGCGCCTCTTTGTTCAGCGGCGCGGTGGCAATGGCTTTGACGTCACCTGCCATGGCCAGCTCGGTGGCGCGACGCACGCAACGATAGGCCAGATCCCCGGCCTGCGCCTGCACCACGCCCGGCTGTAACGCCTCGGGCTCGACCAGCGGTTCATCGAGTACGTTGACGATCGCCGGGCCAAATTGCGCCTCGCTGACGCAAGACACCACCCGCAGTTCGGCCGGAGCAGTGATGCCCTTCTCAAGCACCCGTTGCAGGGTTCTCGCGCAACCGACCACCACCACCGGTGCGCCGGACAGCTCACCCTCGGTCAGGGATTTGATAATGATCTCCGGGCCAATGCCTGCCGGGTCGCCCATCGTTACAGCAATGATATTAGTCACTCATCTTCTCCTCGATAAAATGCAAAACCTCAAGCAGCGTGGTCTCTGTACCAAAACCGCCCGCTTTGGTCATGACTGGCCCCTGCCAGCGACAACCCAAAAAACGACCGAACGGCACGCATTGCGCCACCTGTCCGCGTATTGCAAAACCTTGTGCGTTGAGCGCGCTGGCCACCGCCATCGCCACATCACCCCCAGAGACATACAGCGCTGCCGGGGTGTTGGCCTCCAGCGCGGTGCGCGTCAGCGTGCCCAAAAACGCGCTGATGGTCTCCCCCAGCGCGGCCCGGCTTAACCCGCGCTGCTGGCACAACATTTCTATCTGATGACGAGCCTGCACATCGGCGCAGGTGTGCACCAGGCAGTGATGGCCTGCCGCTAACGCCGCGCTGATCTGCTGCAGATACCCCGCCATGTTGTTGCGAAAGACATCATCGATATCTATTAATACCCTGCTGACGGTTGCCACCTCGCCTGCACGCTGGATCTGCTGTTGGGCGATTTCACTCATCGAGCCGATCACCGCCAGCAGCTGGCGCGGGCGGGCCAGACGGCGGGCCAGAGCATCGCAGAGCCCTGCTGAACCCACCAGCAGCGGTCGTTCGTTGCAGGCACAGGCCGCCACAATAATCTGGTCCAGATCGTCGTCACTCTGGGCATCCACAATCAGCAGTCGGGCGTCGCCCTGCAGCGCGTCCGCAAGCCTGTCGGGGGTGATGACCACGCTGTGCAGCGCGGTTTGATCTGCCAGCACCTTTGCTACCTGCGCGTGGCGCACCGGGGTCTTCGGGTCGCTGGCAAATTCGGTTTCCGTAACCGGCACGCCGGACACCCGGCAGATGCCGCCCTGAGTGGTGCGCCCGGCCGCCGGGAACGCCGGGGCGATAATCGCCTGACGCTTGCCGCTGAGCGTAAGCAGCGCCTCAACCTCGGCCCCCGGATTGCCGCGCAGGGTGGAGTCGATTTTCTTCACCAGCCATGTTGCGGCGGTAACATCCGCGGCGTAGTGCGCCAGTTTTTCAGCAGCCTCTGATGCCACCATCGCCCGACTGTCGCTATTAATAACCAGGGCATCGGTGTCGCCGGTAAAGGGAGTCTGAAACGCCACGCTGACTTTTTTACCGCGTACCGCCAGGCTGACGCCCGCATCGTTGGCCCCGGTAAAGTCATCGGCTATCACCACCACTTCTCTGTTCAGGTTGTTCTCTTTCATCCCCACTCCGGGTTCTCATTTCCTGTTAATGATTATATTCAATCATGATTGATTATATGTGAGCAAGATCAAGTTATTCAGTTTGCGAATAAATTATAAATTTAGCCACACGATGACTGTGATTGCCTGTTTTGAGCGAAATCAATCACAGACACAGCAACAGGAGAGCAATGTGTTAACCATTAACAGTACGATTATCAGCGGCGCGGGGGCTATCCCGGCCCTCGCACCACTGCTGGCAGGCAAGTCGCGCCTTTTACTGGTCACCGACGGCAATATCGCCCGCCTGGACGCCGCCCGCGCCATCCGCACCCTGCTGGAAGCCGACAACCGCCGCGTCAGCATCATTGACCGCGTACCGCCGGAGCCGACCAGCCACGACGTGCGTACCCTGCTGGCAGAGATGCACGACAGCGACTTTGATCTGGTGGTCGGCGTCGGCGGCGGCAGTGTACTGGATGTGGCGAAGCTGCTCTCCGTACTGTGCCACCCGGCCTCGCCGGGTTTAGACGCCCTGCTGGCGGGTGAAAAACCGACTGAACGGCTGGCGTCGCTGTTAATTCCGGCCAGCGCCGGGACCGGGTCCGAGGCCACGCCAAATGCAATCCTTGCCATTCCTGAGCAGAGCACCAAAATCGGCATTATCTCCCCGGTAATACTGCCGGATTACGTCGCGCTGCTGCCGGAGCTGACCACCAGCATGCCGCCGCACATCGCCTCTTCAACCGGGATCGATGCCCTCTGTCATCTGATCGAGTGCTACACCGCCACCGTGGCGAATCCGGTGAGCGATAACGCAGCGCTGATTGGCCTGCGCAAGCTGCTGAACAACATCGAAACCGCCTGCGCCGAACCGCACAACCTGGCGGCGAAGCTCGAAATGCTGTGGGCCTCTTACTACGGCGGCGTGGCCATTGCCCACGCGGGTACCCATCTGGTGCATGCCTTGTCGTATCCGTTGGGCGGCAAATATCACCTGCCGCACGGCGTGGCGAACGCCATTCTGCTGGCCCCCTGCATGCGCGTGGTGCGCCCGGATGCCGTCGAAAAATTTGCCCGGGTGTGGGATTTGGTGCCGGGTGCGGATACCTCCCTGTCGGAGGAAGAGAAATCCCACGCGCTGGTGGCGTACTTTGCCGCCCTGGTGCGCCGCCTCAACTTACCGGACAACCTTGAAGCGCTGGGCGTACCGCGGGATGACATTGCATCTCTTGCCGACGCGGCGCTGAACGTCAAACGCCTGATGAACAATGCCCCGCGTCAGGTCAGCCATGCCGAGGTACAGGGTATTTACCAGACCCTGTTCCCCGATATTTAACATCGAAGGAGTGAGACATGCGTAACAAGATTGAAGGCGTGCTGACGGCGATCGTCACCCCCTTTACTGAGGATGGCGGTCTGCATCTGCCGGGCCTGAAGCGCCAGATCCAACGCCAGCTGGCGGCGGGAAACGGTATTTTTTGCGGCGGCACCAACGGCGAGTTTTTTGTGCTGAACGAAGAGGAAAAAGTGGCCGTTACCCGCACCTGCGTGGAAGAGGTTGCCGGACGTGCGCCGGTGGTGGCGCATATCGGGGAGATCTCCACCCGGGCCACTATCCGTCTGGGTAAACAGGTTGAGACGCTGGGTGTCGATGCGGTATCGGTGATCACCCCGTGGTTTGTGCCGTTGAGCCAGTCGGAATTGATCACCCACTACACCGCCATCGCCGATGCCCTGACGGTGCCAGTCTTTCTGTACAACATCCCGGCGCGCACCGGCAATACTATCGAGCCGCAGACCGCTCGCGTGCTGGCCGCGCACCCGAACATTGTCGGCATCAAAGACAGCGCGGGCAGCTATGAGAGCCTGAGCGGGTTCCTGAAAGCGGCGCAGGGTATCGACGGTTTTGAGGTGCTGAACGGCCCGGACTCGCTGATCCATCGGGGCTTTGTCGAGGGCTGTTCAGCCTGTATTTCAGGGCTGGCCAACGTTGCCCCGGAGGCAATCAATGCCATCTGGACGCGCTTCCAGGCGGGGGATATCGAGGGTTCACGCCAGGCGCAGGAGAGCGTCACTGACCTGCGAACAAACTTATATAAAATTGCCTTCTCCCCGGCCGCCGTGAAAAAGGCGCTCCAGGTAATGGGCGAAGAGGTGGGTGAAAGCCGCTATGCGGTGGCTTTCGATGTGCAACAGACAGAACAGATCCGCCAGATAGTGACGAAGTCACTGCAGTAAACGGCGCTTGATTTCGTCCATAAGAGTTCGGGTGCCTCAGGCGCCCAGGATTCATACGCCCTGAGAGAGGCAAAGATGAACAACTTTACCGCTGAAGATACCCTCATCATCGTAGGCATTGTGATTGTCTACATCCTGTTTACCACCTGGCTGACCTTCCGGTTGCGCAGTAAAAACTCCGGCGACTTTATGGAGGGCTCCCGGGCGATGCCGGCGTTTATCGTCGGGATCCTGCTGATGTCCGAATACATCGGGGCCAAATCCACCATCGGCACCGCCCAGGCCGCTTTCGAAGATGGCTTTGCGGCATCGTGGTCGGTGATCGGCGCAGCCATTGGCTTCCCGCTGTTCGGCCTGCTGCTGGTGAAACGCATCTACAGCACCGGAAAAATCACCATCTCTGGGGCGATCGCCGAGAAGTACGGCACCAGCACCAAAAACATCATCTCGATCATCATGATTTACGCCCTGCTGCTGGTGAACGTCGGTAACTATGTGTCAGGCGCGGCGGCGATCTCTACCGTGCTGAAGGTTAACCTGCCGGTGGCGGCGTTTATCACCGCCATTGTCAGTACCTTCTACTTCGCCTTTGGCGGCATGAAAGGGGTGGCCTGGGTGACGCTGCTGCACAGCGCCCTGAAGTACTTCGGTATTCTGGTGATCATGGGCTTCGCCCTGTCGAAAACCGGCGGCTTTGCTCCGATGATTGAGCAGATGCCGTCGTACTACTGGACCTGGGATGGCAATATCGGTGCCACCACCATCGTTGCCTGGCTGATCGGCACAATTGGCTCCATCTTCTGTACCCAGTTTGTGATTCAGGCTATCTCCTCGACCAAGGACGTGAAGTCAGCCAAACGTTCGACCTGGGTGGCGTTCTTCTTCTGTCTGCCGATTGCGCTGGCGATTGCGGTGATTGGCGTGGCAGCGAAGTATCTGCACCCGGAGATCGACAGCCTGTATGCGATGCCGATCTTCCTGCAGGACATGAACCCGTGGCTGGCCGGTTTAGTGACAACGTCACTTGTAGCCTCCATTTTTGTGAGCGTCAGTACCGTGGCGCTGGCCATCGCCTCGCTGGTGGTGAAAGATTTCTACGTCCCGTACCGCAACCCGACCCCGGAGCAGGAGTTTAAAGCCACCCGCTGGATCTCACTGCTGATTGGCTTCCTGCCGCTGATTTTCGTACTGCTGGTGCCAGAGGTACTGAAACTGTCGTTCTTCACCCGCGCCATTCGTCTGTCGATTACGGTGGTGGCGGTGATTGCCTTCTACGCCCCGTTCTTCAAGAGCACCCGCGGTGCGAATGCCGGTCTGATTGGCGCCTGCGTCGTGACCTCGGTCTGGTATCTGCTGGGCGATCCGTTTGGCATTAACAATATGTATATCGCGCTGATCACCCCTGCGGTGATTATGGTCCTCGACCGTCTGATCCCGAATAAAGCGGATCGCACAGCGCCTGCCCCTGTTCAACATAATGGAGTCTAATATGTCTGTAACCGTAGCCCGTGACGGGATTGTTCGCCCGCAGCCGCAGGATGCCCGCGTGGAAACGGCGATGCTGCCCTCCTCCTGTCCGCAGAATCACGCTGCGAACCTGCTCCCGCTGCCGGATGGCGCCCTGATGTGCGTCTGGTTTGGCGGCACTCAGGAAGGGATTGCCGATATCTCTGTATGGGGCTCACGCCTGGCCCCTGGCAGCCACCAGTGGAGTGAAGCGGTTAAGCTGTCGGACGACGCCAGCCGCTCTGAGCAGAACCCGGTGCTGTTCCTCGCCCCGGATAACG
Organism: Silvania sp.; assembly: GCF_051656365.1. Lineage (NCBI taxonomy): Bacteria > Pseudomonadati > Pseudomonadota > Gammaproteobacteria > Enterobacterales > Enterobacteriaceae > Silvania > Silvania sp. Next base: position 39,460 of record NZ_JBOGBT010000092.1, read on the forward strand.
TGCTGTGGCTGCTGTGGACCGCCCAGCTCTCCGGCAACCAGGATACTGCTATCGTGCGCTACCGTAAGTCTGCGGATCTGGGGAAAACCTGGGGCGAGATCGCCACCCTGCTGGATAAACCCGGTACCTTTATTCGCCAGCCGATCGTGGTGCTGGATAACGGTAACTGGCTGCTGCCGGTGTTCTATTGCCGCACCCAGCCGGGTGAAAAATGGGTGGGCAATGACGACATCAGCGCAGTCAAAATCTCTGAAGATCAGGGTAAAAGCTGGCGCGACGTCGAGGTGCCGGAGAGCCTGGGCTGCGTGCACATGAACATCACTGCGCTGAATAACGGCCAGCTGGTGGCGCTGTATCGCAGCCGCTGGGCGGACAATATCTATATCAGCCAGTCGCTGGACAACGGCGAAAGCTGGTCAGTACCGGAGCCGACGATACTGCCCAACAACAACTCGTCGATTCAGGTGACCACGCTCGTCAGCGGTGAACTGGCGCTGGTGTTTAACCACATGAGTGCAGCGGGAGCACTGGAGCGCCGCGCCTCGCTGTATGACGAGATCGACGACGGGGATGGTCGCAAAGAGCCCGAGCCAGGCAACGGGCGAGCTGCATTCTGGGGCGCGCCCCGCGCGCCGATGACGGTGGCGATCTCCGCCGATGGCGGCAAAAGCTGGCAATGGCAGCGCAATCTTGACGAGGGCGACGGCTACTGCATGACCAACAATTCGCTGGAAAAACTCAACCGCGAGTTCTCCTACCCGAGCATCAAACAGGGTCCCGACGGGTCGCTGCATATCGCCTATACGTACTTCCGTCAGGCAATCAAGTACGTGCGCGTGTCGCCAGAGTGGGTGAAGGAGGCGCAACGGTGATTATCGGTCATCTTAACGCCCTGTCGCTGGCAGGGTTACCCCCGGCGCTACGTCAGATCCTCGATCGCGCCGACTGTTCTCTGGCGGCGCTGACCGCACGGGATGACGGACGCTGGCAGCCGCAAGGCTGCCCGTGGTTCTGCCATATCGGCCCGGCGCAAACTCAGCCACTGGCGCAGCGCCATACGGAATATCATCACCAGTGGGCTGATATTCAGGTGGTGCTGTCGGGTGTGGAGACGATCCGTGCGGGGATGCAGTCGCTGGCACAGGTGAGCGATGAGGAGCGGAAACCCGATCTCTACATTGCGCCTGATGCGGTGCATCCGGTGAGCATCAGCCTGGGCTACGGGGATTTTGCCGTGTTCCTTCCTGGCGAGCCGCATCAGGCGCTGTGCGCGGTTAATGAACCGATGACGGTGCGCAAGGCAGTGTTTAAGGTACCGCGCACCCTGCTGGAGGAGTGATATGCGCCATGCAATTGTGACCGGTGCCAGCTCGGGGATCGGCGAAGCTATCGTCAACCGCCTGCTCGCCGAAGGCTGGCAGGTAACGGGCTTAAGCCGCCGCGGCGTGGACTGCGCCCACCCGAACTTTAGCAGCCTGCGCGTAGATTTGAGTGACAGTGTCACGTTGACTGCAGCGCTCGCCAACCTCCCGGTGCCGCAGGCGATTGTGCACGCCGCCGGAATGATGGCCGCCGCCCCGCTCGGCGAGCTGGATCCGACCGTCAGCGCCCGCCTGTGGGGGCTACACATTCATGCCGCCGAGCTGCTGTTTAACCTTTTTGCGCCACGGATGAGCGCCGGTGGCCGGCTGGTTGCCATCGGGAGCCGTACCTCACGCGGGGCTGCAGGGCGTTCGCAGTATGTGGCGACCAAAGCGGCGCTGGTGGGGATGGTGCGCAGTTGGGCCGCCGAACTGGCTCCGCGCGGGATCACCGCCAACGTGGTGGCGCCGGGCGCAACGCAAACCCCGATGCTGAGTGCCCCTGGTCGGGAAACCTCGCCGCCGAAAGTGCCGCCGATGGGGAGGCTAATCGCCCCTGAGGAGGTGGCAGCGATGGTCAACTACCTGCTGGGTGCAGAGGCCGCGCCGATCACCGGGCAGGAGCTTGTGCTGTGCGGCGGGGCGTCGTTGGGGTGAGCCGTGCGGTGTTGTGTGTTGCCCCAACCCCAACCCTCTCCCACAGGGTTGAGGGATCCCCACAAAAAAATTGGCACGGTCGGCCCCCTCTCCATCAGGGAGAGGGTTGGGGTGAGGGGGCAAACATTAAAAACAACAACCTTGGGTTGTTGTTTTGCTTTTACCTGCGCAGGAACACGGTGCCTTTCAGATACAGCGCAGCCTGGCCACCTATCAGTACCCGATCGCCCTTCAGCTCACAGCGCAGATCTCCGCCGCGGGCGGAGATCTGCCGCGCCTGCAGCCGGGTTTTACCCAGCTTTTCGCTCCAGTACGGGATCAGCATGCTGTGGGCGGAGCCGGTAACCGGATCTTCCGCTACTCCTTCACCCGGACAGAAAAAGCGGCTGACGAAATCATCGTTATCTCCCGGGGCGGTCACGCAAACCATCTTACCCAGCGGCATCATCCCGTCGATGTCCGGCGTCAGGGCCTCAACCTGCTGCTGGTTTTCCAGCACCACCATGTAATCGCGCCCTGCCCGCACCTCTTTCGCCTCGCTGATGCCCAGGGTGCTGAACAATAGCTCAGGCGGGTTATCGACCGCCTCGCAGCCCCAGGCCGGGAAGTTAAGCGTCAGCCAGTCGCCTTTGCGGGTGACCGTCAGGTCGCCGACAAAACGGGTGGAGAAGACAATCTCGGTCTGCGGATAGTCGAGATACTCAAAAATCACGTGCGCACTGGCAAGCGTAGCGTGACCGCAAAGGTTGATTTCGTGCTGGGTAGTAAACCAGCGCAGCTCGAAGCCCGCGTCGGTCCGCACGAAAAAAGCGGTTTCGGACTGGTTATGCTGCTGTGCCATTTTTAACAGGGTATCGTCCGGCAGCCAGTCTTCCAGGGGACAAACGGCTGCCGGGTTACCACCAAACGCGCGATCGCTGAACGCATCGACAAGATAAAATGCAATTTCTTTCATTGTGTTAACCTTTTTTAGCGCAAAAACAGATGACCTTTCATATACAGCGAGGCTTTGCCACTCATCAATACCCGGTCGCCCTTAAGTTCACAACGAATATCGCCACCCCGGCGCGAAACCTGCCGGGCGAAAAGCGACGTTTTTCCCAGCTTTTCACTCCAGTAAGGAATGAGCATGGTATGCGCAGAGCCGGTGACCGGATCTTCCCACAGCGCCACGCCGGGTGAGAAAAAGCGGCTGACAAAATCGTACTCGCCGTCTGCGCGCGCGGTGATCGACACCTTATGTTCCCCCGGTGTCATGGCGTTGATATTTGGCGTCACCGCCTCGACCTGCTGGCGATTTTCCAGCACCAGCATCCAGGCGCGCCCTTTCCGGGCCTCCACATAGTGCTCGATCCCCAGCGCGCTCAGCATCTCTGCGGGCGGGGTCTGCGCCTCGGTGGGGCAGGCAGGAAAATCAAGCGTTAACCACTCCCCGTCGCGGGTGACCATCAGTCTGCCGGATGCCGTATCAAAATGGATCCGGGCATCGGGGTAATCCAGTTCGTTAAACAGCACCCAGGCGGTAGCCAGAGTCGCGTGGCCGCAGAGGTTAACTTCACCGTGGGTGGTAAACCAGCGCAGCTCAATGCCCCCTTTGTGGCAAACAAAAAAGGCGGTCTCCGACTGGTTGTGCTGCTGCGTCATCTTTAACAGCGTCTCGTCCGGCAACCATTCCGTCAGCGGGCACACCGCCGCCGGGTTGCCGCCAAATGCGCCGTCGCTGAATGCGTCCACCAGATAAAACTCACTTTCCTGCATCGCCTTACCCACTGTTAACCTAATGTTGCATTCTATATTCATGGAAAATAACGCCTTTCACCAGCCTTTACTTCAGCATTGAATTGAGATCTGCATCACAAAATGATTGTATTTTCAGCAGGGATGGTTTTAAGATCGCCCTCACCTCATTTATGTAACGATTCCCGGACATTTTTATGACAACCAATACCGTTTCCCGCCGGGTCGCGTGGCTACGGGTGGTGACGCTCGCGATTGCGGCGTTTATCTTCAATACCACTGAATTTGTTCCCGTTGGCCTGCTCTCCGACATTGCGGCCAGCTTCCAGATGGAAACCGCGCAGGTGGGGATCATGCTGACCATCTACGCCTGGGTGGTGGCCTTGCTGTCGCTGCCGTTTATGCTGCTTACCAGCCAGGTTGAGCGCCGCAAGCTGCTGATCGGGCTGTTTGTGCTGTTTATTGCCAGCCACGTGCTGTCATTTCTGGCGTGGAACTTCACGGTACTGGTGATAAGCCGGATCGGGATTGCCTTTGCGCACGCCATCTTCTGGTCGATTACCGCCTCACTGGCGATCCGCCTGGCCCCGGCCGGGAAACGCGCCCAGGCGCTGAGCCTGCTGGCCACCGGGACCGCGCTGGCGATGGTGCTCGGGCTGCCGCTGGGTCGTATTGTCGGCCAGTATTTCGGCTGGCGGACCACCTTTTTCATCATCGGCCTTGGAGCGCTGATCACCCTGCTGTGCCTGATCAAACTCCTGCCAAAATTACCGAGTGAACACTCCGGATCGCTAAAAAGCCTGCCGGTACTGTTCCGCCGTCCGGCGCTGATTAGCCTGTATCTGCTGACGGTCGTCGTGGTCACGGCGCACTACACCGCCTACAGCTACATCGAGCCGTTTGTGCAGACTATCGCCGGTTTTAGCGCCTCATTCGCTACCGTTCTGCTGTTGCTACTGGGCGGCGCGGGTATTATCGGCAGCGTGCTGTTTGGTAAACTGGGCAACCGCCACGCCTCATTGCTGGTGAGCAGCGCCATCGGTCTGCTGCTGGCGTGCCTGCTGTTGCTGCTGCCTGCGTCGGGCAGCGAGACCAACCTGGCCATCCTGAGCATCGTCTGGGGTGTGGCGATCATGATTATCGGCCTCGGCATGCAGGTGAAAGTGCTGGCGCTGGCGCCTGATGCAACCGATGTAGCCATGTCGCTGTTTTCCGGGATATTTAATCTGGGGATTGGCGCAGGTGCGCTGCTGGGGAATCAGATAAGCCTGCATCTGTCGATGGCGTCGATTGGTTATCTGGGGGCGATCCCGGCGCTGGCGGCCTTGATCTGGTCGGTGCTTATCTTCCGCAAATGGCCTGTCACGCTGGAAGAACAGCCGCAAAACGGTTAGCGCTGTGGCCGGGTGGTCGTGCGCCACCCGGCACCGCGATTACGGGTAGGTCTGGATAATTTCCAGCACGCCGTTAATGATAAACTGCACGCCCATACAGACCAGCAGGAAGCCCATCAGACGGGAGATAGCTTCGATACCGTCTTTACCCACCCAGCGCATAATCGCGCCAGAACTGCGCAGACATCCCCACAGGATCAGGCCGATAAGGGCGAAAATGAGCGGCGGAGCCACCATCACGACCCAGTCCGGGAAAGTAGAACCGGTGCGCACCGTGGAGGCGGAGCTGATGATCATCGCTATCGTCCCCGGCCCTGCCGTGCTCGGCATCGCCAGCGGCACAAACGCGATATTCGGCGACTGTTTGTCCTGCTGATCCTCAAGTGCGTTTTTATCCGCAGGTTCATGCGCCTTAGGCGCCGGGAACAGCATCCTGAAACCGATAAAGGCCACGATCAGCCCCCCGGCGATACGCAGACCGGGAATGGAGATCCCGAAGGTATTCATCACCAGCTGTCCGGCGTAATAGGCCACCATCATGATCGCAAAAACGTAAACAGAAGCCATTAAAGACTGCTGGTTACGCTCCTCCCGGTTCATATCACCGGCAAGGCCCAGAAAGAGTGCCACCGTCGTTAACGGGTTAGCCAGCGGCAGTAACACCACCAGTCCAAGGCCAATTGCTTTAAATAAATCCACCATGTTACGTCATCGTCCTTTATCAACATTTAACCCGGCAAGTATACGGTGAAAATGGCCGGCCCGACCACGCGTACATCGTAAGTAATATTTGCGCACCGAAATCAATTATTCCTGGTTATGAATGAATAGTTAAAGACGGCAAAAAATGTGTCTGAATCGTTTTAGCAAAACGTGTCATAAGCTTATGCATTCAGTTGACTTATAGTTGCCTGAGCAATAATATCTGCCGCAACTAAACTACTTGCCAGGGCAACCATTGTGACAAGCGCCAGTGACCTCTTCAACGATATTATTCCGCTGGGGCGCCTGATCTATATGGTTAACCAGAAAAAAGATCGCCTGCTCAATGACTATCTGTCACCGCTGGATATCACCGCAACCCAGTTCAAAGTGCTGTGTTCCGTGCGCTGCGAAGGGTGCATCACGCCGGGTGAGCTAAAGAAAATCTTATCTGTCGACCTGGGTGCGCTGACGCGCATGATGGATCGTCTGGTCTGTAAGGGATGGATTGAACGACGCCCTAATCCGAATGACAAGCGCGGCGTGCTGGTGCAGTTAACCCGCGACGGCGCAGCCGTATGTGAACAATGTCATCAATTAGTCGGGCAAAAGCTGCACCAGGAACTAACAAAAAACTTAGCGGCGGATGAAGTGGCAACGCTTGAGCATTTGCTTAAGAAAATCCTGCCGTAAACAGAAAGAGGTATGACGATGTCCAGACGCAATACTGACGCCATCACTATTCATAGCATTTTGGGCTGGATCGAAGATAACCTGGAATCGCCGCTGTCACTTGAGAAAGTGTCCGAGCGTTCAGGTTACTCAAAATGGCACCTGCAACGGATGTTTAAAAAAGAGACCGGTCATTCATTAGGTCAGTACATCCGCAGCCGTAAATTGACTGAAATCGCACAGAAGTTGAAGGAAAGCAACGAGCCGATCCTGTATCTGGCTGAGCGTTACGGGTTTGAATCGCAACAGACCCTGACCCGCACGTTCAAGAACTATTTCGACGTTCCACCGCATAAATATCGCATCACCAATATGCGCGGTGAATCTCGTTATCTACTCCCTATCAACCACTGTAACTGCTAAACGCCTGTATTAAGACGTATCGAGGAAATTATGAAACTGTTCGCCTCCGCCGCCCTCACCGCTCTGGTGCTGTTCTCCGGCCCGAGTTTTGCGGAGCAAACCCTGAACGCGACGCAGCAGACCAGCCACGACGCGACGTTCCTGCCAACGGCCAACGGCCAGTCGCCTCATGATTTTAATCATATGGGCGCAGGCAGCGACAAATCCGACGAATTAGGCGTGCCCTATTACAACCAGGGCGCTTAGTTTGTATTGCCCCGCCTGTGCGGGGCTTTTTTTAGCTTCTCGCCCGTGTCGACCGACGCAGTCGCAAACCAAAGACATTAATGTACAGCCCGGCCATCACCAGCAGCGCACCAAACAACTGTAGCGCGCCCAGCGTTTCACCAAGCAGCAGCGCCGCACTGGCGATACCCACCACCGGCACCAGCAGCGACAGCGGCGCCACCCGCCAGGTTTCGTAGCGCCCCAGCAGCGAGCCCCAGATGCCGTAGCCAACAATGGTCGCGACAAACGCCAGGTAGACAAGTGAAAGAATGGTGGTCAGATCGATGGCGACCAGGCTTTGCCACATCACCGATGGGCCATCCAGCAGCCACGAGGCGGCCATAAACGGCACAATCGGGATCAGCGCGCTCCACACCACCAGCGACATCACCGGCGGACGCGATTCCAACTGCATGATTTTTTTGTTGAAAATGTTGCCGCACGCCCAGCTGAACGCCGCCGCCAGGGTCAGCATAAAGCCCAGCAGCGCAACGTGCTGCCCGTTGAGGCTGGCCTGCACCAGCACCAGCACGCCAAATACCGCAAGCGTAATCCCCACCAATTGTTTACCCTGCAGGCGTTCGCCAAACACCACCGCGCCCAGGATGATGGTGAAAAAGGCCTGCGCCTGCAGCACCAGCGAAGCCAGACCGGCAGGCATGCCAAAGTTAATGGCGCTAAACAAAAAGGCAAACTGGCCAAAGCTGATGGTCAGGCCGTAGCCCAGCAGCAGACGAAACGGAATTTTCGGACGGGCAACAAAAAACAGCGCCGGGAAGGCCACCAGCAGAAAGCGTAAACCTGCCAGCATCAGCGGGGGCATATTGTGCAGTCCGATTTTAATCACCACAAAATTCAGCCCCCATACCACCACTACCAGCAACGCCAGTAGCCCGTCTTTGCGCGTCATACCCTGCCCCTGTTTATTCAGTTTTTGTAAAGACTGTTCAAGGTAACGAAAAAAAACGCTCAGGAACAGATCATTAATTCTGGCAGCCAGTGGAAGCACTTACGGATAAATTAGGTGCTATACAAGCCGCTTATGGCGTGATAATCCTGATAAGACATAACAAAAAATTCTCGTAATGTCGGGCAGGAAAATGAACTTATCAATCAGGCGATCAACCTCCGCGCTGTTGGCGTCGTCGTTATTACTCACCATCGGGCGCGGCGCCACGCTGCCATTTATGACCATCTACCTGACGCGCGTCTACAACATGAGCGTGGCGAATATTGGTTATGCCCTGACAATTGCCCTGACTATCGGGGTCATTTTCAGCCTGGGCTTTGGCATTCTGGCCGATAAGTTCGATAAAAATCGCTATATGCTGATCGCCATTACGGCGGTTGCGCTGGGCTTTCTGGCGATCCCGCTGGTGGATAATGTTGTGCTGGTGGTGCTTGCCTTCTCCCTAATCAACTGCGCCTACTCGGTTTTCTCGACGGTACTTAAAGCCTGGTTTGCCGATGTGCTGAATCCGGCGGAAAAAGCGCGGATTTTCTCACTTAACTACAGCTTTTTGAACATTGGCTGGACCATCGGGCCGCCATTAAGCACCCTGCTGATGATGTACAGTTTGCAGCTCCCTTTCTGGATGGCAGCCTTCTGCGCCGCGTTGCCACTGGTGTTAATTCAACGCTATGTGCAGAAAGGTATCGCAGCCGAGAGTGAGCAGGTCGCCGTGGCGTGGCAGCCGTCGGTGCTGCTGCGTGACCGGGCCTTGTTTTGGTATACGCTTTCCGGGCTGCTGGCCTCCTACGTGGGCGGGTCGTTTGCCAGCTGTATTTCTCAGTACGTGCTGGCAGCGGATTACGATAGCGATTTTGCCCAGAACGTGGTGGCGGTGGTGCTGCCGGTGAATGCGGCGATGGTGGTCACGCTGCAATACATTATTGGTCGAAAACTGTCGGCGCGAAATATTCGCCCGCTGATGACGCTGGGTACGGTGTTTTTCGTGCTCGGCCTGGCGGGATTCATGTTCTCCGGGGAGAATCTTCTGTATTGGGGACTGGCAGCGGCGGTGTTTACCGTGGGTGAGATAATTTATGCCCCGGGTGAATATATGCTGATCGACAACATCGCCCCGCCGGGGATGAAAGCGAGCTACTTCTCCGCCCAGGCGCTGGGCTGGCTGGGTGCGGCATTTAACCCGATGATCACCGGGCTTATCCTGACCCATCTTCCCCACTGGTCGCTGTTTGTGATTATGATGGTGGCTATCGTGGTGGCGTGGCTGATGATCCTGCGCGGAATGAGCGTAAAAGCGTGGGGTGAGGCGCCAAAATTAGCCTGACGCCGTGCGGCATTGCAAGACGGCCTGATGCCCTCTCCCCGGGAGGGGGCATCAGGCTCTCTATCAATGATGCAACATCTCGTCAACGACCTGCGCTTTATACATTTCGTTAGGGTAATAGGTCGGCCAGTTATCCATCTCTTTTAACAACGCCTCGTGGGAGGTGTTGCCCATAAAGATATGGAAATGGGCCGAGGCGCGCGGGCCGATGGTGTGGTCGCTGAACTGGACGAATTTCGGCGCTTTGCTGCTGGCGTCTTTACATTCGAACAGGTAGCGGACGCCCTTCTTGCCGGAGGTATAGGTCAGGATTTTGTAGCCGCTGTAGGCATACTGGCAGCTGTTCACGGTTTTACCGACATGGAATTCCATGACGTTATTCTCGATGCCGATGGTCTCGACATCCGTGGCATAGCCCGTGCGGTAATAGGCTTTTACCTCGTCAAAAGATTGACTCTTATCTTTCTCAGCCTTCTTTTTAAATACCGGATCCAGATCGCCGCTCAGTAAAAACGGATACACCGACTGCCAGACGCCATCCCAGTCGGACAACTTACGATCCTTGACGTCTTTATCTTCGAACACGCCGTTCGCCGCTTTTTGTTCCGCCTCGGTCATCTGATGGCCGTGGGAATGGGCGAACGCCTGGGCGCTGACCAGCAGCGCCCCCAGAGTCATTGCAAATTTACCAATATGTCCAGCCAAAATAAGATCCTCACTCCGTTTTAGAGAGCGAGGATGTTATATTATAACATATCGCAAAACAAGCCTGTTACCACACTTCGCTGGCGATTTGCGTTACCAGACGAACTTTGTCCCACTGCTGGGCTTCCGTCAGGCTGTTGCCCTCTTCGGTAGAGGCAAAACCGCACTGCGGGCTCAGGCAGATCTGCGCTTTAGCCACGTACTTCGCCGCCTCTTCCAGACGGGCTTTTACCCCTTCCGGGTTCTCCAGCTCACCGCTTTTGGTGGTGATCAGCCCCAGCACCACCTGCTGCTTGCCCGGACGCACAAAGCGTAACGGCGCGAAATCCCCGCTGCGATCGTTGTCGTATTCCAGGAAGAACGCATCGACGTTAACGGTGCCAAACAGGATCTCAGCGACCGGCTCGTAACCCCCTTCGGAAATCCACGTCGAACGGAAGTTACCGCGACAGACGTGCAGCCCGACCGTCAGATCGTCCGGCTTGCCTTCCAGCGCCTTATTCAGCACCTGGGCATAGGTGCGCGCCAGCTGGTCCGGGTCATCGCCACGCTCGCGGATCTGGCGGCGCTGATCGTCTGAGCACAGGTACGCCCAGACGGTGTCGTCCAGCTGCAGATTGCGGCAACCCGCCGCATAGAACGCGTGGATCGCATCGCGCCAGGTTTGCGCCAGGTCATCGAAGTAGGTATCCAGCTCAGGATAGACCGTCGCATCGATATCTTTGCGCCCACCGCGAAAATGCAGCACGCTCGGGCTCGGAATGGTCATCTTCGCCTGGGCACTGCCGCTGATGCTTTGCAGGTAGCGGAAGTCATCCAGCATCGGATGGCTGCCGAACCCGAGCTTGCTGGTCACCCGCACACCGTGAGCTTTGGTCTGGACCCCGTTAAACTGGATACCCTGACTGGCGTCGTAGCGCTCCACACCCTGAAGCCCGTCGAAGAAATCAAAGTGCCACCAGGCGCGACGGAACTCCCCGTCGGTCACCACCTGCAGACCGCAGGCGCACTGTTGTTCAACCACATGGCGAATCGCCTCGTCTTCTACTGCACGCAGCTGGCGCGCGTCGATCTCGCCGCTGGCAAACTTCACTCGTGCCTGCTTGATGGCGTCGGGACGTAAGAAACTGCCTACCACATCGGCGCGGTTCGGGGCGTGTTGTCGCTGCATGCTTATCTCCTTTAACTGCCGGAAGATAATTGCCGACAGTGATAATTCATTATGTGAATTTTTAGACATCTGGATGGCTAAATGTCTAAAAAAGATGTCACAGCGCTACGCCGACGGCAAACGAGAAAAATTCATCTGTGTTGAAAAAAATTCATGATGCTGCGGAGGGGCAAAAAAAAACCGCCAGAAACTGGCGGTAAATGCTTGCATGGATAGATTTGTATTTTGATATCTACGAACCGGGCATTCCATACCTGGTTGCGGATCATTACCAAGCTAGCACGCTCAGGATAAATGAAAGCTAAACGAGTCGCTCCTGTCTACATGTGGGGCAGGTATGAGGTTTAAGGTGAATTCCGAATGTAGAACAGCCGCGCAATGAGTAACCTGTTCATACGCTATTCTTTTGTAAAGGACACCATAAGGAGAGCGAATGATTATTACACTGCTGATCCTTGGCATTCTTGCCGTGATCGTCATGGGTTTTACGCTGCTTTCTGCTATGCAGGATTTGAAAGATGATTACTAGTGGTCACCGACTCAAGCTGGTCGATACACCTGTGCCCTGAAGTTGCTTAATATCAACTTATCTGTCGTTTGACCAATTCACCGTATGAATATTGAGCAAGCTCTCATTTCCTTGTCATTCGCAGGCATAGTGTAGGCGCAGTTTCCACGAGGATACCTCCATGAAAAAACTGCTTATATGTTGCCTGTTCGGTAATACCGCTAATTCGCTGGCGAAAAAGATGCAAACCGTCGCGAATGAACACGGCTATAAGATGATCATCAGCGCCGTAGGGGTAGATAATTTTGCAAGCGTGGCACCCGCCTTTGACTGCTTCCTTGTCACCCCCCATATCCAGTACAAGCTTGATGAACTCAAAAAGGAAATTGGCCCGGACCACCCTGTCGCGGTGATTGAAAGCTACCCTTTTGCTTCACTGGATGGTGAAAAGGTTCTGGCGTTTGCAATAGAACATATGCCGCAATTAACCGAACAAGAGTAAGGCCTGACGTTGCGCCCGGCATATTTCACGCAATTCCCTGGTTCGTTTCGCATGGTTCCTGGAGAAAAAACCGGGCATCTCGCCCGGTTCTTTGCATTCCCTTTCTGAAACGGCACAGCATGATTTTCATCCGCCTTGTAATAAAAACCGCACAAAAGCGACTGGAATTTAAATTTACCCAAACACAGCAAATCCCTGTCCTGTACGAGACATCACAGCATAAATAATCATTACTCCGAAGAACAGGGTAATTGTAAAGAGAATATTTAAAACAATGCAGTGTCTGGCGTAAAAGGATTCATGGCCAGGTTTTATGCTTTGTCCAAGCTTTGTGGCACTTCTTCCTAACACCAGCATAAACAGCCCTGCGGCGACAAAAATAAAACTCACGATCGCACTGACTATGGGGGCGGATGATTTAATACCTATAACAAGATCATTCCCCGCAATAATAAACCCGATAATGACAAATAAAAGCGTCGATAAAGTACTAAGCAACTCAAGAACACGCATAATTACACCGCTTTGGGTATCACTGGATGTGGATTTTATCAGTTTGACTTGCTAAAGCTCACCCGCAGGTGAGCTCTGGAATGACTGGTCCGGGGGCGGTTAAGAGGATGACGTTCAATCAATTAGTGATTTTGACTTTCAACGTAAAGTGACTGGTCTTCCCTTCACTTTTCGCAGCCCCCATCTGGTACGGGCGAATAATGTACCGGCCACTTTCGGGTAATTTAGCCTCGAAAGGCTCCCCGCTTGTATCTGCGAAGATATTCTTACCTGAAGGTGTGATAACGTTAAAATATGGATGAGGGAATTTACTTACCATCTCCACATGCATTAACTGGCCTTCCCTGGCGACCAGGGTGTAATCATCGCCATCTCTACCCGTAACCGAGCCATTAACTATCGCGCTACTGGTCCCCTTTTTAAACTGAATAGCATGGCTGGTTTGGGTGTCTGCAGCCATTAAAGGAAATGAAGCAGACACGCTACCAATAAGCAACAATCCACCAACAACCAACTTTATATTTTTCATAACATTAACTCATGAGTTGATAACGTGTTTTGTTGTATCACAAACAGCCTTAAGTGGAATTTTCTTTTATTCCTAAAAATAGTTAGCGGGCAAATAGAACCATTATCAAGCCCACCCGCAGATGAGCTTTGGAATGGCTTATTCATCTGGATGAATATCGATGCATTACTCTTTCCCCTGCTCAAATTGGTCACGTGCTGCGGGGTATTAGTGAATTTTCCCATACGATGCATATCTCACCTCAGGACATTGCCGGGGTGCTGTACATGAAGGGATTCAGGCTCTCCGGTTGCTGAACGACAAAGCAGATGATGGGAATTCAGGGAGCCTGAAATAGAAAAGGCCCACCGAAGCGAGCCCTATAATGTGTGCGGGTGCTATTACTGAGCGGTACTGGGGTCCTTCAGGAGTATCTCAACAATTCGTGCCTGTTCATCAACGATGATAAGCACTGACTCATTCCCCACAAAAGCCATCAAATTATCTTCTTCAGAGATGATCCGGCAGGGCATTCCCAGCAGCTCTTCAACAGATGTTGTGGCTTTCCAGGGCCAAGGAATTGGACGATTATCTTTTGTCATAAGTTCTCCGTTTAGCAGGTGCAAATGTCATGACTTCCCTTTGAGCCTACTAGACTTTTCGCATAACGGAGCCTCTGAAACGATAAAACCCGCTTAAGGGCGGGTTTCTCAACGTTAAACATACCGTGTGCAACATCAGAATGAAAAAACACAGACTCGGGAAACGTAAATGACTCACAACTGAAACATAAGCCATCTGGGTGGGTGTTATCTGTTTCAGCCGCACCTCTGCCACCGCTCGCGGGGAGTCGCCTGCTAACCCTTCACGTAGGGGGCTATTTTATCTGCTTTGCCAGAATTAGTTTATGAGCGATTATCTTCAAACAGAACATTGCTTTCTATAAATCATTTGCAAGCATATAACAATTACGTCCTTTTCGTTTCGCATCATATAACGCTTTATCTGCTCTGGCTAAAGTCATCTGCATTCCATTTTCCATATCCAACTCAGCCTGTGTCATTTGGGTGATGCCAATACTAACCGTGAATTTTATAGCCTGACCATTAAATAACACTTTCTCGCTTTCAAATCTGGTACGAATTCGCTCTGCAATTTCACATGCCGACTCCTGAATTGCATCAGGCATAGCAACAATGAATTCCTCTCCACCAAAGCGTACTGCAAGATCACTCGAACGAATCATCACAGGTATAATATCACCGACAACTTTCAGAACTGCATCTCCACCATCATGGCCATAAACATCATTGATTTTTTTAAAAAAATCCAGATCCATACTTAATAGCCATAGGGGACGTCGATGTCGTTTCGCAATGTTGCATGTATCTCTGGCCCATTCGAAAAAATAACGACGATTTGCCAGCCCAGTGAGTAAATCATACCGTGCTTCTCTATCAAGCCTCTGCCTTTGCAATGCGTTAGTATGTATATAATGCAGTAGTAACCACTGTGTTATGCTAATCACTATTATTGCTATTACAGTCCATAACGCCTGAAAATACCAACCATGAAAAATATCACTTTCCGACAATCCAACGGCCAATACCCACTTCCTGTCATTCAGATTAATAAAAACGCCGATCCGGGGGATGCCATCCACTGGGGATGTATAATGATGGACCAGGGCTGAGTCATTAGCAAACTCTAACAGGTATGTTAATTGTGGGTTGGAGTGAGGGGCCTCTTTAACAGTGTTGGCCCCCATGCGAGCGAGTTGAACTGCATTGTCGCGGTCGAAAACAGCCATTGCTCCTTCAGGGCCAAGTTCAAAACCTTCTCTTTCCATTGTTCGAAACATCTCATCCAAAGAATGAGAGTTTAAAATACCCACTATCCCTCCAAGATATCGTCCTTGAGGGTCGCGTACAGCACGGTAAAGCACGAATCCAGTTAAATTTGGATCGGCCCCTTTGCTTTGCCAGTAAAACAAATGCTCGGTTGTCTCATTGCGTCGGAGATTTTTAAATAAAATACTTTGGCGGAAACTCGCCAGGGAGTGAGTGGTTGCATCGAGGGCATTTTCAAGAGGAAAGAGCGCCTGCGTAGATACAAAATCCCCATGCTCATTAAAAACAATTACACCATCCAACCAAGGTCGTTTAAGTTCTTCAATCAAAAATGCATCTGCATCATCAATTGTAACAGTGTGATTTAATAAAATAGCATTGCCAATAACTCGCATCTGGTAGCGCATGGCATCCAAACTAGTTTCAAAAGATTCCGTTTTTAATAAAGATGTATTACGAAGAATTTTCTCAGCATTATTTTCAATGTATGATCTCTGATACATTAGATGACCAATAAGAATGCCTGCCTGAAGAACAATCAGCAAACAAAGAAACATCCTCTTCACATTTAAATTAGAAGAAGTAAAAAAATCATTAATTCGCATTCGCATGTTTCATCCAGCTTCACTTCATACGCAGAACATCCTCCCTGATAATTCCTTACCTTCCTGCCCGTGTCAAGAAGGCAATTAACCACAACTATTATCGCATAATCAACAATGACAACACCAATACTTCAACCATTAAAAAACACCAATCTATTTACATCCATATGAATAATTACCACATCGAAGCATTATGAAGATTAAAACAATTAAACGCCTGTCATTATTTGAATTAACCAACGGGGATGTCATTCACTTTTCAACTTACCTTTAACCTTCTATTATTACTCCGAAAATAGAGTTGAAAGGCAATGGGTGTATCAAGATTGTTTATGCATTAATACTTGCGCCCCTGTCATTTACTACGCGCTAATGAGCAGTTCGCATGCCACGATTTGTTATGCGCTTATAAGCCTGTAGTTGTCTGGTGACGATTTCTGACCTACTTGTGCTGCCGGAATGCTCACGCCTACGCTTTTTTGAGCCATACTTACAATAGCCGCATTTTTCTTTTTGGTTCGTCTGGCAGAGGAGGAATGTATGCAGTTAGTTAGTGAGAAGGGTGTTGTGTCTTCCCGGGATTTAGATTTTCTTGCATCTAGCTTCGCCCGGATGCGCTTGCAAGGCCGACATCTATGCACGGATGCAATAACCGGCAACATGGATGAAGACTGCCGGCTGTGGTTCCTTAACCGTTACGACTTTTACATTGAACAGCTAAAAGATAAGGAACTGCAGTAGTAACCACAGGCCGGGTGGTGATAGCTGCCCGGCAATCACTTTAAAGTAAGACAGAGCTGTAGAGGGCCGCCATCGCAGACAGTCCACACTCCGGCAACGACTTTATAAACCTCATACTTCCGCCCTTCGAAGCCATCCTGTCCACCGAAAACAGCGAGGCGATCAGCATTGCGCCCCCACCAGCAGCGGCGATGAGTTTGTTACGCAGGCTACTAATGGCAGACACCTATAGCAAGTAGATCGCCCACTAAAAACGGGGATTGAAAGACCCCATTACTTTTGTAAAAGTAAAAACTACGTCTAAGGAAGGCCAACAAAAACAAAAGTCTAAGCACAACATGGAACTAAATAAAAACTAAAAAATACGAAGTAGACGGTTTTATTGTTGTTTCACTCCCTTCAAAAGGTGTTTCTATGGCTACCTGCCCAAAATGTTTCAGAACTATTACCAATTACCATTGCCCTGACTGCGAAGAGAAAGAGCGATCCAAGATTAGGTTTGATTTCACTCCCAACCCCACGACATATAGACACCCATCACCGAGTAATCCGTATCCAGACAACCATGGAGGCGGTATTGGTTATGGTGGGAAGAAGCCGCCAGCCACTACGGGTGAAATAATATTCAATGTCATTGCAGCCATCGTAATTATTAGTATTTGCCTGTTTGTTGCTTACCAGGTGATGATCTCGGCTTAAAAAACGCATTGCCTCACATATAACGCCGGAAATTCTAAGCGGTGGAGCGGTGCAGGCCGAACTTTGCTACATCGTCGCCAGTAGTCACACGCCCTGCATCGTTCACCAGCCCGATCATCCGATTGATGATTTGCTGGCGTTCGTCATGCGTCTTTGGTCTCGGCATTGCCCATCTCCGCATTCACCAGCTGATGCACGAGGTTCTTGTGGCGGCCAACGACGCGAGCAGCATCACGCAATTTCTCCAGGTTGGCCAGCTTGTTCCTGGTGCGGCGGATTTCGCGGGAGATCATCCGAACCGTCGGAACAACCAGCTTTCGCAGAATTTAAGGATTCAGTTTGGAGAAGTTTTGGAGAGGAATAAACAGGACAAAAAACCGGGCATCATGCCCGGTTCTGTTTTCAACCTAAAAAAGCCCTACGCACTCAACCCGCGATTCACCAGCATCGGCTCGATCTTCGGATCGTGCCCGCGCCACGCGCGATAAAGTTCAGCTAAATCAGTACTATTGCCGCGAGACAAAATCGCCTCGCGGAATTTCTGGCCGTTTTCACGGTTCAATCCGCCCTCTTCCACGAACCATTGATAGCCGTCATCGGCCAGCATTTGGGTCCATAAATAAGCGTAATAGCCCGCTGCATAACCGCCGCCGAAGATATGGGCGAAGTAACTGCTGCGATAGCGCGGGGGAATGGCCGGAAGCAGCAACTGCTCGCTGTCCAGCGCGGCGGTTTCAAATGTCTCGACATCGTCTGGCGCTTCGCTGGCGGTTACCCCATGCCAGTTCATATCCAGCAGGGCCGCCGCCAGCAACTCTGTCATGTCGTAGCCTTTATTAAACTGGGTGGCGCTGAGCATTTTCTCGCGCAAATCCTCAGGCATCGGTTCCCAGGTTTGATAGTGCCGGGCATAGTGGGCAAACACCTCTGGGTGGCTGGCCCAGTGTTCGTTAATTTGCGACGGGAATTCGACAAAATCGCGCGGTGTATTGGTGCCGGAGAGCGTGGCAAAACGCTGGCTGGCAAACAGTCCGTGCAGGGTATGACCAAACTCGTGGAACAGAGTAATCACATCATCCCAGGAGATCAGCGCGGGCTGGCCTTCCGCGGGTTTTTGGTAGTTGCAGACATTGTAGATCACCGGACGAGCCCCAGACTCATGGGACTGTTCAACGAAGTTGCCCATCCACGCCCCGCCGCCTTTCGAATCCCGGGCGAAGAAGTCGCCGTAAAACAGCGCCATCCCTTCCCCATTGTTGTCGAGTATTTCCCAGACGCGCACGTCCGGGTGATAGACCGGAATGTCCGTCCGCTCGACAAAGGTAATGCCGAACAGCTGGGTCGCTGCCCAGAAAACGCCGTCGGTCAGCACCGTATTAAGGGCAAAGTAGGGTTTAACCTGCGATTCATCGAGAGCATATTTCGCCAGCCGCACGCGCTCGGCATAAAACGACAAGTCCCAGGCCCGAACGGTAAAGCGGGCCTGCTCATCGTCGATCACCTTCTGGATATCGGCCTGTTCCTGCAGGGCACGTTTGCGCGCGGCCGGGACGATCCCGCGCATAAACTGCAGTGCGGCTTCGGGGGTTTTCGCCATCTGATCGGCGATTTTCCAGCTCGCGAAGTTAGCAAAGCCCAGCAGTTCCGCCTGTCGCGCGCGCAGCGCAACCAGTCGACGCACCAGCTCTCGGGTGTCGTTGGCATCGTTTTTTTGCGTGCGCAGCCAGCCTGCGTTAAACAGATTTTCTCGGGTCTGGCGATCGCGCAGCTGCTGCAGCGCAGGCTGCTGGGTGGTGTTCAGCAGTGGAATCAACCAGCGATCGGTAAGCCCTTTATCGGCAGCGGCCTGCGCGGCGGCCGCTTGTTCCGCCGGGCTCAAACCGTCCAGCTGATGGCGATAATCCACCACCAGCCCACCGGCTTTATCTGCCGCCAGCAGGCGCTGGTTAAACTGGCTGGTCAGCGTGGCCGATTCCGTATTGAGCGCTTTCAGTTCTTGTTTTTGTGCGTCTCCCAGCCGGGCACCGGCCAGAATAAAACGCTGATGCAGTTCCTCAATCAACCGCAGAGACTCGGCATCCGCTGCCTGCGTCTGTCGCACATGGTAAATAGCATCCACCCGGGCAAAAAGCGCGTCATTCAACCAGATATCATTGGCAAGTGCCGCCAGTTCAGTTGAGACGGCCTCCTCCAGTTCTTGCAGATAATCATTGGTATGCGCCGAGGTCATGGCAAAAAAGACGTTGCTCACCCGGCTCAGCAGTTCACCGCTGTTCTCCAGCGCCAGCACGGTATTGGCAAAATCCGGAGCGTCAGTCGAACCCGCAATTACCGCGATTTCATCGCGCTTCTGGCGGATCGCCTCATCAAAGGCCGGACGGTATTGATGGTCGTCGATCAGATCAAAACGCGGTGCCTGGTACGGCAGCGTGCTGCGTGCTAAAAAGGGGTTAGTGCCAGACATATCAGACTCCGGAATATGATGAATCTCACCAGAGTAGGTCAGCCCGCCCTGCGCTGCAATCTCCGCGACGGTTGCGGTGCGAAAAGTCGCCTTACCCTGCGTCAGATCACATGCTATGGTAGTACTACACAAAAAGCGTTGAGGAACAGTGACATGATTATTTTAGTTACCGGGGCGACCGCAGGTTTTGGTGAAAGCATCACGCGTCGCTTCGTTGCCAACGGGCACAAAGTGATTGCCACCGGCCGCCGTCAGGAGCGTTTGCAGGAGCTGAAAGACGAGCTCGGCGACAGCATTCTGACCGCGCAGCTGGACGTGCGTAACCGCGCCTCCATTGAAGAGATGCTGGCTAATCTGCCCGCTGAATGGCAAGCCATCGACGTACTGGTGAATAACGCCGGGCTGGCGCTGGGTCTTGAACCTGCGCATAAAGCCAGCGTCGAAGACTGGGAAACGATGATCGACACCAACAATAAAGGGCTGGTGTACATGACCCGCGCCGTGCTGCCGGGAATGGTCGAGCGCAATCGTGGTCACGTGATCAATATCGGCTCCACCGCCGGAAGCTGGCCATACGCGGGCGGCAACGTCTACGGTGCAACCAAAGCCTTTGTGCGTCAGTTCAGCCTTAACTTGCGCACCGACCTGCATGGCACGGCAATCCGCGTGACCGATATCGAACCGGGTCTGGTGGGTGGCACTGAGTTTTCCAATGTCCGCTTCAAAGGCGATGACGCCAAAGCGGGTAAAACCTATGAAAACACCGACGCACTAACTCCGGAAGATGTAACGGAAGCCGTCTGGTGGGTGGCGACGCTGCCGAAGCACGTCAACATCAACACCCTTGAAATAATGCCGGTAAGCCAGAGTTTTGCTGGTCTGAGCGTGCATCGCGGCTGATCTTTCCTCGCCCGGCCTGCGGGTCGGGTATGGGATGCCCGCGAAAAGAATGGTAGTATTTACTGGTTAACTCTCTGAGAAATCACATCGAATGGCCGTTGAATCGCAACTCAATCCGACCCAACCTGTTAATCAGCAAATTTACCGTATTTTGCGCAGCGACATTGTTCACTGTCTGATCCCGCCGGGTACCCCGCTGTCTGAAAAAGAGGTGTCGATCCGCTTCGACGTCTCTCGCCAGCCTGTTCGCGAAGCCTTTATTAAGCTTGCTGAAAACGGCCTGATTCAGATCCGTCCCCAGCGCGGCAGCTACGTAAACAAGATTTCACTCTCGCAGGTCCGCAACGGCTGTTTTGTTCGTCAGGCCATAGAATGCGCCGTCGCACGTCGCGCCGCGAACCTTATCGACAGCCATCAGTGTTACCTGCTTGAGCAAAACCTGCATCAGCAGCGCATCGCCATTGAGCGCAAACAGCTGAATGATTTCTTCCTGCTGGACGATGAGTTCCATCAGAAGCTGGCGCAGATTGCCGATTGCCAGCTGGCATGGGACACCATCGAGAACATCAAAGCGACGATGGATCGGGTACGCTATATGAGCCTCGATCACGTCTCGCCGCCGGAGATGCTGCTCCGTCAGCATCACGATATTTTCAGCGCGCTGGAAAAACACGATGCCGATGCAGTGGAAAAAGCGATGACCGTGCATCTACAGGAAATTGGCGAATCGGTGCAGTTAATTCGGCAGGAAAATAGCGAGTGGTTTAGCGAAGAGTAGCCGTAAAAATGAATGCCGCCACGGCGGCGGCATTCGACAGCATTAGCCCGCGATGTACTGCGCCACCGTGGCTTTTGCCCCTTTCTCCAGCAACGTCAGATACGCCGCTGTGACTGCCTCAACAAAAGTCGCGTCCTGCGGCAGTTCATTACCAAAAATCGCCTCGATGCCCATCAACGCCTTCACGCGTGATGCCCCTTCGGCGCTGCCCTGCACTGCCTGCTGGATCATCGGTAGCAGTGGATCGCACACCTCGATGGCTTCACCGCGCTCATCCACACCCCCGACATAGCGCATCCAGCCTGCCACGCCCAGCGCCAGCAGCGGGAAGGGCAGCTGATGTACTCGATGCCAGCACACGGAATCCAGCATACGTTGCGGTAGCTTCTGGCTCCCGTCCATCGCGATCTGCCAGGTGCGGTGACGCAGCGCCGGATTGCTGTAACGCTCGATCAGCAGATCCGCATAGCGACCCAGATCGACGCCAGTGACTTTCAGCGTCGGTGCCTGCTCGTTCAGCATCAGGGCATGCGCAGCGCGACGGTAGTTGGCGTCTTCCATGCAGTCATTAATGTGCTGATAGCCCGCCAGGTAGCCCAGATACGCCAGGAATGAGTGGCTGCCGTTGAGCATACGCAGCTTCATCTCTTCGAACGGGATCACGTCGGCCACTAGCTCGGCGCCTGCTTTCTCCCACGCCGGACGACCGGCAACAAAATTGTCTTCTACGACCCACTGACGGAACGGTTCGCAGGCCACACCTGCCGGATCGCGCACGCCGGTGATTTGTTCGATTTTGTTCAGGGTATCGGCAGTAACGGCGGGCACAATACGGTCAACCATTGTCGACGGGAAGGTGACGTGGGTTTCGATCCAGTCGGCCAGCTCGCTATTAACCGCGCGAGCGTAGGCGCAGGTGACATTGCGCATCACATGACCGTTCTCGGGCATGTTGTCGCAGGACATTACGGTAAAGGCAGGCAGGCCCGCCGCTTTACGCCGCGCCAGCGCTTCGACCACCACGCCAACGGCGGAGCCCGGCTGGTGCGGGTTATTCAGATCGGCAGCGATCAGCGGATGATCGAGCATCAGCTGTCCGGTTGCAGGGGCGTGGCAGTAGCCTTTCTCGGTGATGGTCAGCGAGACAATCGCAACCTGCGGCTCACACATCGCCGACAGCACCGCTTCCAGACCATCGACCTGCGCATGCAGGGCGTGCTTCACCACCCCGACAACCCGCGCAGTCCAGGCATCGGCGGACATTTCTGCCACGGTGTAGAGATTGTCCTGGGCTTTGAGGTCCGCAATCTGCTGCTCACCGCCAATCAGGTTGACCTCGCAAAAACCCCAGTCGCTGCCGTGTTCGGCGGCAAGAATATCGGCATACACCGCCTGGTGCGCACGATGGAAAGCGCCAAAACCCAGATGCACTATTTTAGGCTTCAGGTTATCGCGGTTGTAGTGAGGCAGGGTTGCTTGCGCATGGAATAACGGATTTTTCATGATAGTACTCGTTAAATTGATTAAGCGACGATCCTGGCCGGTGTTCTGCAGTGCAGTTACGCCTC
Source organism: Silvania sp. (assembly GCF_051656365.1). Classification (NCBI taxonomy): domain Bacteria; kingdom Pseudomonadati; phylum Pseudomonadota; class Gammaproteobacteria; order Enterobacterales; family Enterobacteriaceae; genus Silvania; species Silvania sp. The sequence continues at coordinate 62,479 of NZ_JBOGBT010000092.1, forward strand.
ATGGCACCACCGACCCACTAACCCAACTAGAATGGCAGTAGGTATAAAAACTGATGCCGTTAACCATACTGATTGTTGATGTTGATATTTTGATTTACGATAACTTTTTGCCATCTGGTGTGACATCAATTAAAAGTTGTGTGACAACATCCAGAATTAGCCTCAGGGCTGTATACCACTCTTCCTGCTGTCTGTTGCAAGGGTCTAAAAAAATGACTCCCCTGCGGGTGCAGGAGAGTCAGTGTGGATCAGGAAATAGCGCTATGGTTGCCGCGCGGATTGACGCCCGCTACACGAGGTTTGTCTTCTGCGGCATCGTCCAGGGTGCTCAAATCACGGTCGCACACTTCAGGCATCAGGATCGCAGAGATCAGCCCGATCAGCGAATAAACCACCATCATCACCGCAATTGGCCACCATGAGCCGGTCATATTACAGAAGATCCCCGCCAGTAATGGGCCGAACCCGACTGCCACCAGACCCCCGGCCTCTTTCGAGATCGCCATCCGGGTAAAGCGGTTACGTGAGCCAAACATTTCTGCCATGGTGATGTTCTCCAGGGCAAATAATCCCAGCACCGCAAAGTTGTGAATAATGATAATCGAGGTCATGATCACCCCCGGCGAATATGCGTTATCCACAATAATCGACAGCATCGGGTACGCCAGAATAATGGCGGAGATATTCAACACAATATAGGGTAAACGACGACCTATTTTATCGGACAGCCAACCCAGTAGCGGAATGGAAATAAAGCCGAGGATGGAGCTGATCATTAACGCATCGGTGGGAATGCTTTTGTTAAACAGCAGGGTCTGGACCAGATAACCGGCAAGGAAGGTCTGAATCAGACCGGAGTTACCCGCCTGACCAAAGCGTAGGCCGGTCGCCAGCCAGAACGATTTGCTCTTGAACATCGCTCCCAGGGTGCTTTCCCGATCGTCAGACTGCACGGGAGCATCTTCCGCATTGACCTGCTCAAATACCGGACTCTCTTTCAGGTTCATGCGCAGCCAGATAGCAAAGATCATGACGACCACGCTTGCGAGGAACGGCACACGCCAGCCCCAGGCCACCAGTTCTTCACGATCGAGGAAGAAGAACATCGCCGCCCAGATCGCCGTGGCGCTCAGGGTGCCACAGTTGGTGCCCATCGCCACCAGCGAAGAAATGATGCCGCGTTTCCCTTTCGGCGCATACTCCGCCAGCATGGTGCCCGCGCCGGAGATTTCTGCCCCTGCGCCCAGCCCCTGGACAATACGCAGTGTCACCAGCAGTACCGGCGCAAAGATGCCAATCTGGGCGTACGTCGGCAGCACGCCGATCAAGGTAGTACAGATCCCCATCATGGTGATGGTGATAAACAGCACCTTTTTACGCCCAATCCGGTCGCCCATTTTGCCGAAGAAAAACGCGCCGACGATACGGGCGATATAGCCCGCGCCATAGGTGCCCATCGCCAGAATAAGCGCCATCGCGGCGGACTGTTCCGGGAAGAATATCTCGTGAAAAACTAATGCTGCGCCCAGCGAATAGAGCTGGAAGTCCATAAATTCTAACGCGGTGCCCAGCCACCCCGATACGGCGGCTTTGACCAGGTCAGATGTGCTTCTTTCATGTTGTACTTGAGTCATAATGGCTATCTCAACAGGGTAAGATGCGTACCGCTAAACCGCATTCATTGTTATTAAGAGAACGTCAGTAAAACCTTGCAGCACTGCCGCTGGTCTTTTTCGAACAGTTCAATTGCGTTTTTAACATCTTTATAATCAAAGGTATGGGTAATGAGTTTGTCCGGGTCGATCAGCCCTTTCTCCAGCCAGTCGATAACCACCGGGAATTTATTGGCATTCAGGCGTGACGAGAAAATCGACAGCTCTTTGCCGGTGATGCCCTGCTGCACGATCTGGCTCGGTTCGCTGGAGAAGCCCATCAGCACGATGCGTGCGCCTGGGGACGCCAGGGTAATCGCCTCCTGCAGAATGGTTGGATGGCAGGCTGCATCGACAATCAGGGTCGGCTTAATGCCCTTCTCATCCAGCACCGCCTGCAGAGACTGGTTGCCATTGTTGATTACCCAGTCCGCGCCGCTGCGCTGGGCCATCGCCAGACGCTCTTCAATGCGGTCGACCACAATCACCTGCTTGACCTGATAAACGCCTTTCAGCGCCTGCACCGTCACCAGCCCCATCGGGCCCGCACCATAAACCAGGGCTATATCCTGCTCGGTCGGGTTAACGTGTCCGGTGACGTTGGCGGCAATGGTGAAGGGCTCGACCATCACCGCGTGCTTGTCGCTGATGGCATCCGGAATGACCTTCGCATTTTTAGCCGGTACCGCAGCGTATTCGCTGAAGCCGCCGTCACGGTGCACGCCCAGCACCACCAGCGAGGCGCAGACGTTCGGCTTGCCCACCGAGCACTGATAGCAATGGCCGCAGCTGATCACCGGATCCACCGAGACGCGCTGGCCCAGACGGACGCTATCCACGCCCTCGCCGACCGCATCGATCACGCCAAAGAATTCATGGCCGATCACCCGTGGGTATTTGGCGAACGGGTTGTGCCCGCGATAAATGTGGCTGTCGGAGCCGCAGATCCCGGCCAGTTTGACGTTGACGCGCACCTCGCCCGCGGCGGGCACTGGCAGCGGGCGATCTTCGATCACCAGCGCATTCGGTTGTTGAACAACGATACTTTTCATTTTCTGCTCCGTTACCAGTTCCACAGGGTGCCGTCTTCCAGACGGGCCACCGGCAGATACGCAGGGTCGTAGGGATATTTCGCGGCCAGTTTTTCATCAAATTCGATGCCCAGCCCAGGCTTATCACCCGGGTGCATGTAGCCGTCGTCAAAGGTCCAGTTGGTGTGGAAGACTTCCAGCATCTGCTCGGAATAGCCCATGTACTCCTGCACGCCAAAGTTCGGCACCCACAGGTCAAAGTGCAGCGCTGCCGCGTGGCAAATTGGGGAGAGATCCGACGGACCGTGAGAGCCGGTACGCACCTGATACAGCGAGGCGAAGTCAGCAATCCGACGCATCCCGGTGATCCCCCCCGCATGGGTAATGGTGGTGCGGATATAGTCGATCAGCTGCTCTTCAATCAGCTGTTTGCAATCCCAGATGCTATTGAACACTTCCCCTACCGCAATCGGCGTTACCGTGTGCTGACGGATCAGGCGGAAGCACTCCTGGTTTTCTGCCGGGGTGGGGTCTTCCATCCAGAACATGCGGTACTGCTCGATGCTTTTGCCGAAGCGCGCAGCTTCAATCGGCGTCAGGCGGTGGTGCATGTCATGCAGGAGATGTTCATTAAAGCCATACTTGTTACGCACGGCGTCAAACAATTTCGGGGTAAAATCGAGGTACTTTTCGGTTGACCACAGCTGTTCATCCGGCCAGTTGCCTTTGGTCGCGGGTTCGTACGCCAGCCCTTTTCCTTTAGACATGCCGTAGGTGGTTTTCATTCCCGGCACGCCGCACTGAACGCGGATCGCCTTGAATCCCATCTCTTTATGACGGGCGTAATCTTCCAGTACGTCGTCGATGGTGTGGCCGGTGGTGTGGCAATAAACCATCACCCCTTCACGGGATGCGCCACCCAGCAGCTGATACAGCGGCATATTCGCGGCTTTCGCTTTGATATCCCACAGTGCCATATCGATGGCGGAGATCGCCGACATGGTGACCGGGCCACGACGCCAGTACGCGCCTTTATAGAAAAACTGCCAGATATCTTCGATACGGTGGGCATCGCGGCCAATGAGCTGCGGGCAGAGATGATCTTTCAGATACGAGGCCACGGACAGTTCGCGTCCGTTTAAGGTGGCATCACCCAGGCCGACAATTCCCTCGTCGGTGGTGATTTTCAGTGTGACAAAGTTGCGCCCTGGACAGGTTACAAAAACTTCAGCCCCTACAATTTTCATTTTCCGGTTCCTTACATCTTTTGCTGTGATGCAGGAAACTTACGCAATTACCCTACTACCATACAAGTATGATGATCAAAAAATATATACCGGATCACAGAATGAGGCGCTCATGCGCGCCCCCAGCCTGCCACGATGATTAACATTCCGCACAACGCCACCGCAGCGCCCGCCCAGTCGTACAGGCTTAATTTGACGCCATCAACCACGCGCAACCACAGCAGCGCCGTGCAGACGTACACCCCGCCGTACGCGGCATAAACGCGGCCGCTCGCCGCCGGATGCAGGGTTAACAGCCAGACAAACAGGGCCAGCGCCACCCCGGCGGGAACCAGCAGCAGAACGGATGCGCCCTTCTTGAGCCACAGCCACGGCAAAAAGCAACCGACGATTTCGCAAAGCGCGGTGGCAAAAAACAGCAGAGTTGTTTTAAGCATATTTAACATTGAGTGAGGACAGGTTCAGGTATGATACCCGAATCTGCCCGAAACATTTCCCTGGCGCGTCTGCGGATATGCCTGACAAACGGAATGGCGTAGAATGGGCGACAGGTCATTTATTTGTCCTCCACTCAAAAAGGAGATTGTTATGAGTACAGTGCGCACCCGCCTGTGCCTGGCGGCGATGCTGACGCTGGGAAGCATGGTCATTACCGCCCCGGTACTGGCGAATACCAGCAAACTGGTGATTGAGTCCGGCGACAGCGCCCAGAGCCGTCAGAACGCGGCCATGGAAAAAGAGCAATGGAATGACACCCGCAGTCTGCGCAATAAGGTGAATACCCGCGTGGAGAAAGAGTGGGATAAAGACGATGTGGCTTTTGATGTCCGCGATAAGTGCCAGCAAAGCGCCAACGTGAATGCCTACTGGGAACCTAACACCCTGCGCTGTCTCGATCGCCGCACGGGCCGCACGGTTGCTCCCTGATCGCCGTGAACTCTGACCGCGCAGCCCGCTGCGCGGTTGTTAGTAGTATTCAATACTGTTTTCGATGGTGTACTTCCGCTCCACCGCCGGCTTCACGCTCTCATCCACGATCAGCAGCTCGCACTTCACCGGGTTGTCATGACTGTCGTAATCACAGGTCTGTTTCACACTGCCCAGCGGTTTTTCATTCAGCATACTGACGGCGGTGTAATCCATGCGTTTGCGCTTATCGACTGACGGCGTGGCTGCAATCGACAGATGCTGATCGCCTAAAACGCTGGTTTTGCCCAGCGGGTAGCCGTCAGCATCGTAGCGGTAGCTCACCTGTATATTTTTTCCGTGCGCGCTGACGATAAAGCCGTTGTCATCGGTATCCCACGACAGACCCGACGCGGCCATCTCCGCCAGCTGGCATTTACCCTGCAGGCGCAGCTTTTTCTGCCGGGTTTCGGCATCCAGATAGTAGTTAGCGTCCAGCACCAGCGCGATACCCGAGTTCGACTCCAGGTCATGTAGCTCAAGGCTATCGAAGCAGCCTTCGGTCGACAGACTTCCGCTGACACGCTTCGCCACGTCTCCTTTCTCGTTAAACAGGGTCTGGCTAAAATCCTTCACCGGCCCGCGCAGGGGATCAAAATCGAACTCATTGGAAAAGCTCGCCATTTCTGGCGTAAACGACAGCGGCGCAGTGGTGTTGTCACACCCCGCCAGCAGACCTGCCAGGATAACAATGACGGCGTGTTTATTCACATGGCTTACCGAAAAAGGAAGATAATTCTCAATCATATTAGCAAATACAGTCCTTTATATTAACCCTGCTAAAATTATAGTCACACACAGTCGTAAGGAGGCAGAGATGAAAAGGTTACCCTGGATTACTGCACTTTTGCTGGCGGGCATTGCCCCTGCCGCGCTGGCGGCACCGGATACCTGCGAGCGGATCAAGAGCGACATTCAGCAGCGGATTATCAACAACGGCGTACCGGAGTCCGGCTTTACGCTGAACATTGTACCGAACGATCAGGCCGATCAACCCGATGCTCAGGTGGTGGGCCACTGCGCCAATGACACCTTTAAAATCCTCTATACCCGTACCAGCAGCGGCAACTATCCGGTCAGCGGCGCGGCCTCGCAGGGCAAGGCGCCAACTGAACCGCAGTGAATTTTATCCCCCGTCATCGCGGGGGAATGCCCTTCGCCTTGATATAAATTAATATTATCTACCTCTTTCCAGGTAAAACTCGCTCTCCATTAGCCTGCTTCTAATCACGGCTAAAACGTGTTCACCAACGATGAACGTAATGGAGTGAGTCATGTCAGAAAATGAACATAGCGGCGGGATCAGCCGCCGTACCCTTGTCAAATCTACCGCCATTGGATCCCTTGCGCTGGCTGCAGGCGGTCTGTCACTGCCCTTTGGATTACGTCCTGCCGCCGCTGTAGTGCAAAAAACCCTGCAACCCGCCGCCGATAAAGTGGTCTGGGGGGCCTGCTCGGTCAACTGCGGCAGCCGCTGCGCCCTGCGTCTGCACGTGCGCGACGATGAAGTGTACTGGGTCGAGACGGACAATACCGGGGACGATATCTACGGCAATCATCAGGTGCGCGCCTGCCTGCGCGGACGTTCCATTCGCCGCCGCATCAACCATCCCGACCGGCTGAACTACCCGATGAAACGGGTGGGCAAACGCGGTGAAGGCAAATTTGCCCGCATCAGCTGGGATGAAGCCTTAGACACCCTGGCCACCAGCCTCAAAGGCGTGGTGGAGAAATACGGTAACGAAGCGGTCTACATTAACTACTCCTCCGGCATCGTCGGCGGCAACATAACCCGCTCCTCGCCGTATGCCTCGTTGGTGGCGCGGCTGATGAACTGCTACGGCGGCTTCCTTAGCCATTACGGCACCTACAGCACCGCCCAAATCGCCTGCGCCATGCCCTACACCTACGGCAGCAACGACGGTAACAGCACTTCCGACATTGAAAACAGTAAGCTGGTGGTGATGTTCGGCAATAACCCGGCGGAAACACGCATGAGCGGTGGTGGGATAACCTACTATCTGGAACAGGCGCGGGAACGCTCGAACGCGCGGATGATCGTTATCGATCCGCGCTATACCGATACCGCCGCCGGACGGGAAGATGAGTGGATCCCCATCCGTCCCGGCACCGACGCCGCGCTGGTGGCGGGCATCGCGTGGGTGTTGATCGCGGAGAATCTGGTCGATCAACCGTTCCTCGATAAATACTGCGTCGGCTATGACGAAACCACCCTGCCGGAAGGCGCTCCGGCTAACGGCCATTACAAAGCCTACATTCTGGGTCTCGGCGACGATGCCACGGCCAAAACGCCGGAGTGGGCATCCCGCGTGACCGGCATCCCGGCCGATCGCATCATCAAGCTGGCGCGGGAAATCGGCACAGCCAAACCGGCCTATATCTGCCAGGGTTGGGGTCCGCAGCGTCAGGCCAACGGCGAGCTGACCTCGCGTGCCATCGCGATGCTGCCAATTCTTACCGGCAACGTCGGGATTAACGGCGGCAACAGCGGCGCGCGCGAATCGACATATACCATCACCATCGAACGCATGCCCCTGCCGGACAACCCGGTCAAAACACAGATCTCCTGCTTTAGCTGGACCGACGCTATCGCCCGCGGCCCTGAAATGACCGCCACCCGCGACGGCGTGCGCGGCAAAGAGAAGCTTGACGTGCCGATCAAGTTCATCTGGAACTATGCGGGCAACACCATCATTAACCAGCACTCGGACATCAACAAAACCCACGACATTCTGCAGGACGAGAGTCAGTGCGAAACGATCGTGGTGATCGACAACTTCATGACCTCGTCAGCGAAGTATGCCGATCTGCTGCTGCCCGATTTAATGACCGTCGAACAGGAAGACATCATTCCTAACGATTACGCGGGCAACATGGGTTACCTGATCTTCCTCCAGCCGGTGACCGCGCCTAAATTTGAACGCAAACCTATCTACTGGATCATGAGCGAGCTGGCAAAACGCCTTGGGCCGGACATCCATCAACAGTTCACCGAAGGCCGCACTCAGGAACAGTGGCTGCAGTATCTGTACGCCAAAATGGTGGCCAAAGATGCGCAGCTTCCCTCTTACGAGGCGCTCAAAGAGATGGGCATTTACAAGCGCAAAGATCCGAACGGGCATTTTGTCGCCTATAAGAAATTCCGCGATGACCCACAGACCCATCCGCTGAAAACCCCGTCCGGCAAAATCGAAATTTATTCGAGCCGCCTCGCAGATATTGCGGATAAGTGGGAGCTGGAGAAGGACGAAACCATCAGCCCGCTGCCGGTGTATGCCTCTACTTTTGAAGGCTGGGATGCGCCCGACCGCAGCCAGTTCCCGCTGCAGCTGTTCGGTTTTCACTACAAGGCCCGCACCCACTCCAGCTACGGCAACGTGGATGTGCTGCAGGCCGCCTGCCGTCAGGAAGTGTGGCTCAACCCGGTGGATGCCGCCTCGCGCGGGATTAAAAACGGCGACATGGTGCGGGTGTTCAACGCTCGCGGCGAGCTGCGTATTCCGGCGAAAGTGACTCCGCGCATCATGCCGGGCGTCAGCGCCATGGGCCAGGGGGCGTGGCATACGGCGGACATGACCGGCGACCGCGTCGATCATGGTTCCTGCATTAATACCCTGACCACGCACCGACCTTCCCCGCTGGCGAAGGGCAACCCACAGCACACCAATCTGGTGCAAATCGAGAAGGCATAAGGAGTAGCCGATGACCACTCAGTATGGATTTTTTATTGATTCCAGCCGCTGCACCGGGTGTAAAACCTGCGAGCTGGCGTGCAAGGATTACAAGGACCTGACTCCGGACGTCAGCTTCCGCCGCATCTACGAGTACGCGGGCGGCGACT